>JAMOQH010000104.1 GCA_027064085.1 bacterium
ACCTCCTTATGGAGTATTATTACTCTGTCAACAAGAGACTTGTTCTCTTGATTCCTTCCTTCTTACTAACAGTTCTATTGTATTAAAGAGGCCCGAAAGGGCCTTTTTTTTTGCCTTTTTTTAAAAATTTGCGAAAAATTAAAAAAAAGTGTATTATTATGAAATATTATAAGATAATGATTGTTATTTTTATAGTACTTTGAATTAAGGACTTGCATTATGGTAGTATTTATATATAATAATTGTATAAAAGGGGCTCTTATCAACTTTTTCTACAAATATGTATCATCTCACATTGATCCTTTCTTAAAAATATCTTAAATTCCTTTCTACCTTAGCTCCTTGAGGGTGGCCTAGCCACCCTTTTTTATTCTACCTCTTTAATTATTAAGGAATTATGCAAAGAGAAGAGATTTTAACTTTATTAAAAACTGTCAATCTAAATGAAAATGTTATAAAACATGTCGTTGCGGTCGAAAAATTATCTATTGAAACAGCTAAATTGATATTGAAGAATGCTCCTGATTTTAAAATTGATTTAAAACTAATTTCAGATGGAGCCTTACTTCATGATATAGGTAGAAGTGTTACTCATTCAATAAAACATGCTATTGAAGGAGTAAAAATAGCTAGAAAATATGGTTTTAATGAAAAGATACTTTCTATTATTGAAAATCATATTGGTGCAGGAATATCAAAAGAGGATGCAAAAGAATTAGGACTTCCTGTAAAAAATTATTTTCCTTTGACTATAGAAGAGAAAGTTGTTGCTAATTCTGACAACTTACACTCAGGAGATACAAGAACAGGTATTGATGGCCTTTATAATAGGCTTCTTAACCAGGGAAATCAGAAAGCAGCACAGAGAGTTCTTGATTTGTATAATGAAATTTCTGAATTAGCAGGTATCAAGCTATAGAATTTATTATATTCTTAGTTTTTATTTTAGATAATTAATTTTTTATGTTATATAAATAAATATATATATGGAGTATATTATATGGAAAAGAAAACATTGTATTTAATTGATATAAACTCACTGATATTTAGAGCATTTTATGGAATAAAACATAATCTTACAACTAGTAATGGAACTCATGTTAATGCTCTTTATGGTGTTATTAAAATGTTAAGTAATATTATTAGAGACAAAGCTCCTACAGAGATGATTATTGCTTATGATAGTCAAACTAAGCTAAAAAGAGTTGATGAATATGAAGATTATAAAGCTAATAGAGAGAGTCCTCCTGATGAATTAAAATCCCAATTTCCTTTAATTAAAGAGTTTATTAAAATTGCAAGTTTGCAAAGTTTTGAAGAAGATGGATATGAGGCTGATGATGTAATTGCTACTTTAGCAATCAAATATAAAGATGATTTTGATGAGATTTATATAGTGTCAAGTGATAAAGATTTAATGCAATTAGTAGATGAAAGCACTTTTGTATATGATACTATGAAAAACATTGTTTATGATGTTGATAGAGTCTTTGATAAATTTGGAGTATATCCAAATCAAATTGGAGATTATTTAGCTATAGTTGGCGATACTGCTGATAATGTTCCTGGAGTAAAAGGAGTTGGCCCTAAGGGAGCGAGTACATTATTAACTCAATTTAAAACTTTAGATAATATTTATAGGAATATCGCTTTTGTAAAAGGAAAAAAGAAGGATTATTTTATTCGTGATGAGAAAAAAGCTTATTTAAGTCGTAAATTAGTTGCACTAGGATATGATTTGCCTATAGAAATATCTAACTATAAAAATGGTGGAATAGATTTATATACAAATAAGCTTCTTAATTTTTATAATAGTTATGAGCTTAAAAGCATTATTGGTAATAGGAAGTTTAATGTAAGTACAAACGGAGAAGAAGAAAATAAAGAAAATATAAATAATTTAGATTTTTCAAAATTTAAAAAAGTTGAAAATATAACAGAAATAGATGAAATATTAATTTTACTTAAAAATGAGAAAACTTCATTATATTTTAATTTTAGTAATAAAGATTATAAAAAAATGCAATTATACTCTTTTGCTATAGCATCTGTTAATAATGTATTTTATTTTTTATATACTGAAGAAAATAAGGATAAACTCAATAACTTTTTACTTGAAATTTTTAATAATGATAGTTTAAAAATAGTTTATAATGCCAAGTTATTGATGCATCTTTTTAAAAAATTAAATATTAATTATAAAAATATTTATGACATTATGCTTGCTTCCTACATGATTGATGCTACTGCACATGACCACAGCATAGAAAATATAATTAAGCATAATCTTAATTTAACTCCAATAGTATTTAGTAAAGTTGTAAAAAATTCAAAAACATCTATGCTTGATGCTGATCAAGATAAATTATTTGAGTATTCAACAGAAAAAGCATTTTTAAGCCAAAATTTAAGAGAAAAGTTTGATGAAAAATTAGAAAAAGAAAATTTAATTGATATTTTTAATATGGAAGTAAAGCTTATGGATGTTCTGGCTGATATGGAGAATATTGGTATAAAAATTAATACTGATTATTTATCAGAATTAAAAAAGGAATTTGATAATAGAAGAGATAATTTAATAGATATGATTTATAAAGAAGTCGGAAAGCCTTTTAATGTGAATTCCCCAAAGCAACTTGCAACTATACTTTTTGAAGATTTACAGCTTCCTGTAATTAAGAAAACCAAAACGGGATATTCAACAGATGAAGAAGTTTTGAATAAATTAATAAAATATAGTGAAGTTCCTATTCTTATATTAGAATATAGGGGGCTAACAAAGCTAGTTTCAACATATCTTGATGGTTTAATTAATGTTGCGGATGAAAATGAAATAATTAGAACAACTTTTAATTCTACTATTACAGCAACCGGAAGGTTGTCTTCTTCAAATCCTAATTTACAAAATATACCTATAAGAACAGATAATGGCAAATTAATCAGAAATGCTTTTATTGCTAGAGAAAATAAAAAGTTTATTGTTGTTGATTATTCTCAAATTGAATTAAGGATTCTTGCTCATTTAAGTAAAGATCCTACATTTATTGATGCTTTTAATAAAGGAGAAGATATACATAAAAGGACCGCATCTGAAGTTTTTAATACTCCTTTAGAAAAAGTTACTGATTTTCAGAGAGGAGCAGCTAAATCTATTAATTTCGGGCTTATTTATGGTATGGGAGAGCATAAATTATCAAAAGAGCTTGGGATAAGACATAGAGAAGCTAAAAAATATATTGATTTATATTTTGAAAAGTATTCTAAAATTAAAGAATTTAAAGAAAGTGTTTTAGAAGATGTTAGAGAAAATGGATTTATAAAAACTTATTTTGGAAGAATTAGATATTTTTCTGATATTAATTCAAGAAATAGAAATATAAAAAATCATGTAGAAAGAATGGCATTTAATACATTAATTCAGGGTACAGCTGCAGATTTAATTAAATTTGTAATGGTGAAAATACACAGTTATTTAAAAACTCTTAATTATAGTGCAGATATGTTATTGCAGATTCATGATGAACTCATAATTGAAGTTGATGATAATTATACGGAAGAATTATATTCTAAAATAAAAGAAATAATGGAAAATACATATAAATTTGATGTTCCTTTAATTGTAGACGGTGTTATTAGTGAACATTGGGAAAAGTGATTACATTATAAATTCATCAATTTTTAAATCAAAGAAAAGTATTTTTAAACTTAGATTTTTATTAAGTCTATACTCCCTTGGTCTTAACCAATTTTCTGTATAAGGATATACTAAATATATAACTTTACAATTTTCATACTTCGTCCCATAAACATACATTTGGTACAAGTCAGGTTGACTTATCTTGTCATTTTGTTGAAGATGTCTCCACTTTGTATCAAAAATTACATGTTCTTTGATTTTATTGTTTTCATCTGTTACTTTTATTACTACATCTAGTTTTAAGGGGAAGTGGTTATTGTTATTGTTATCAATGGCTAAGAAATGGCTTTTATCTTGGAGTTTTATTTCATATTCTCTATATGCTTTACAATTTTTCTTGAAAAATTGCCCAATATAACTTTCAAATAAAGTGTTCATATCAAAAAGAAGTGTAAGTGCTATGTTTTTATCTTTATAAGTTGAAAAGTTTTCGTTTAGTAAGAATATTTCAGACCAAGAGATAATGGGTTTTTTAATTATATCTAGAGAATTTATCATTTTTATTAAGATTTCTTTTGATTTTGTTACATCTTTCTCTAAATCAGTAATTTTAGGCAAAATTTCAAGGGTAAAGCCATTTTTCAATTGAATTACACCAACGAAATTTTGAGCTTGTATATATTTTTTACCTTTGTATGACTTTAAAAGTAAAAATGGGGTATCATTTTCTAAAATAAAATTTTCTAGACTTGCAAAAGTTTCTTTGTTTATTTCGTTATTGTCTGAGTATAGTTTTTGACATTCTATTAATTGTATAGTGATTTTTTGTTTTTCCATTTAAAACCTCAAATAGATAATTACATTAGCATATTAAAGAATTAATTTTCAAATTAGTTTTTTATTAAAATATTTATATCATGCTATGATAACAATTTGTATTTAATTTTATAGCTAGATATTCAAAAGAGGCTAAATATATGTTATACTAATTTCGTTATGATATTTTATCAGGAGTAATAATGAAGTTTAGTGATTATCACATATTAAAAGATATAAAGAAGAATTTAGATAAACTTGGGTTTACTAGGCCAACTGATATACAATTTAAATCTATTCCTCCTATTATGAAGGGTGAAGATGTTCTTGCGGTTGCACAAACAGGAACAGGAAAAACTGCAGCATTTGCAATTCCTTTAATTGACATGATTCATAATATTAAAAGTAGCAAACGCTCTTATGGAATTAAAGCACTCGTTATGGTTCCAACAAGAGAATTGGCTATACAAATTGCTAAAGTATTTAGTAAGTTATCAAAAGGGACAAATACAAAATCTTTTGCTATTTACGGTGGAGTAGAGCAAGATGCTCAAATTATTAATTTAATTAAAGGAATAGATGTTTTAATCGCAACTCCTGGAAGAATGTTTGATTTGATTTCACAAGGATTTATAAAACTTGATGGTATTTCAACTATAGTCCTAGATGAAGCCGATCAGATGTTAAAATTAGGATTTTATAAGGATATTCAAGATATTAAGAAAAAAGTTAATCATAAACACCAAACACTATTCTTTTCTGCAACTATTGATAAAGAAATAAAAAAAATAGCTTATTCACTTGTCCGAACTAATGCAATAAGAATTGAAATTTCTCCCAAAGACCCAGTTGCAAAAAATATTACTCATTTTGTGGCTTTTATTGAAAAAGATGATAAAAGGTTTTTCTTAAAGAATTTAATAGAAAATAATCCTGATTATAAAATCATTGCTTTTGTAAGAACTATAGTAAGAGCTGATAGAATTAGTAAATCTATGAAAAATTTTGAAATAGAAAGTAAAACTATACATAGAGAAAAAACTCAAGAAGAAAGAACAAACATTATGAAACAATTTAGAAATGGTGATTTTAAATTATTGATTACTACTGATATTTTAGCTAGAGGTATAGATGTTCCTAATGTTGATTTAGTTATAAATTATGATTTACCTGAAGTAACAGAAAATTATGTTCATAGAGTAGGGAGAACAGGAAGAGGTAGAAATAAAGGCCTTGCTATTTCATTTTGTAGCAATGATGAAAAGAAGATTTTAGAAGAAATAGAGGGCTTTTTAGATAAAAAAATTGAAGTTTTGAAGATGAGTAAAAAAGAATATAGAACAATTTTAGAAATTGCAAATGAACCTGATTCTTGGCAAGATTTAATGGCACAAGCAGAAAAAGAAGATAAAGAATATAAAGAAAAAAAAGCTAAAAAATCTAAAAAAAAGAAAAATAAAAAGAAATAAATATTTAAATCCTTATAAACAACTCTTAATAAATGCAGAAAATAATGGATGTGCAGAAAATGGTTTAGATTTGAACTCGGGGTGAAATTGTGATGCAATGAAAAACGGGTGGTTACTAAGCTCTATTATTTCCACTAAGTTTCCTGATGGAGATATTCCCGAAATAATTAATCCCTTTTCTTCTAATAGCTCTTTATACTTATTGTTAAATTCGTATCTATGCCTATGTCTTTCTGATATTTTGCTTGAATTATAAATTGAACTTGCTAGGCTATCTTCTAGTAAAACGGTATCATAAGCGCCCAATCTCATAGTTGCCCCCATAGTTTCAACTTTTTTCTGTTCTAACATTAAATCAATTACAGGATTTTCACAATCATCTTTAAACTCACTACTATTTACATCTTTAAGTTTTGCGATATTTCTTGCAAATTCAATAACTGCAATTTGCATACCAAGACAAATGCCTAAAAATGGAATTTTATTAACTCTTGCGTATTCTACTGCTTTTATCTTTCCCTCAACTCCTCTATGCCCAAATCCTCCAGGAACTAAAATGCCATCTACATTATTAAAAAATTTAGCAACATCTTTACTCTTTTCTAGCTCTTCTGAATCAATGTATTTTAAGTTAACTTTAGATGAATTTTCTATTCCTGCATGAGTAAGTGCTTCATTTAAGCTTTTGTAAGACTCTGTTAGGTCAACATATTTACCAACTATGGCTATAGTTTTGTTAAATTTAGGATTTTCTATGTTTTCTACTATTTTATACCATATTTGAAGTTTAGGAGGAAGAGTATCAAGCCTAAAAATATTTAATATTTTAGAATCTAAGCCTTGTTTATATAAAATTAATGGAAGTTTATATATAGTATTTGCATCTAAGGCTGTAATCACTCTATCAAAAGCTACATTGCAAAATAAAGATATTTTTTTTCTAACTTCATCGGGAATTTCTCTTTCTGCTCTGCAAACTAATATGTCTGCCTGAATCCCAATTTGCATTAATTGTCTAACAGAATTTTGAGTAGGTTTAGTTTTGAGCTCATCTGCTGCTTTTAAATAAGGAACAAGAGTCATGTGTATTGATAATGCTCTTTCAGGGCCTAATTCCATTTTTAATTGTCTGACTGCTTCTAAAAAAGGTAGAGATTCTATATCTCCAACTGTACCGCCTATTTCTATAATAACTATGTCGTAATTTGCCGTATTACCAAGTATTCTGTTTTTTATTTCATCTGTAATATGAGGAATTACTTGTACCGTTTTCCCTAAATATTCTCCTTTTCTTTCTCTTTCTATAACAGAGTAATACACTTGACCTGATGTAAAATTATTGTTTTTATTCATATTTGCATGGGTAAATCTTTCATAATGGCCTAAATCTAGGTCTGTTTCTGTTCCATCGTCTGTTACAAAAACTTCACCGTGCTGAAAAGGACTCATTGTGCCGGGGTCAATGTTGATATAAGGGTCAAGTTTCATTATTGTAACATTTAATCCTCTTGCTTCTAAAAGTGCAGCAATTGAAGCACTAGTTAAACCCTTTCCTAATGATGAAACAACTCCACCCGTCATAAATATATATTTTGTCATAAAATTCTCCTATTAATAAAAGCTAGTTTTTTAATTTCTATTTATATAATGAGAAAGATTATTTATATATATTTAGGCTAATTCTGTCAAGGGAGAATTTCCTTTTATTTATTTACTCCATTTTCTTCCATATTTTTATCATGAGATTTATTAATTTCTTTTAACTCTTTTAAAATAGGTGCTAAATCTTTAGTATAAAAGTAAATTATCAATAAAGATATAGGAACAGTCAAAAATAAGTAATGTAAACTAGGATTTTTGATATTTTCTACTAATAAATGCACTTTAAAGCCAAATAAAAGGGAAGTTGTTATTATAAATCCATAGAAATTTATAGTTAGGGAGTGTAAAGTTTGTTTGAAATTATCGTACTTAAAACTGTAAACCTTCATTACTACAACCTTGTGATGTTATTTTTTTTTAATATAAAAAAGTAAGTTCCTAAAAATAATATAAAAATAGATAACATAAAGTAATTGCTATTGATTTTGAAAAAATCTTTTAATGCTATAATAAACAAAGATATAAAAGCAGAAATTATCATTAAGTTTTTATTGTTAATTAAACTTTTCTTTATAACATAAAAAAATGAAACCAATAACATTATATAATACAATAAACTTAGAAAAATAATATAATTTATGTACAATGTACTAAAAGGTAGGGCTATTAAGTATAAAATAAACATAATTATTAGTACCAATGCCTTAGCTTTTATATTTTTAAAATTTTCATTATCCATTTTGAGCCTCCTATGGCCTCTCGAGCGAGTCGGTATAGCCATTATTTAAATTATCTGAATTAAAATCACCACCTGTATTACTACAACCTTGCCCTAATTTCTGATTTCTGAACATTTTTCCTTTTAAATAATATGCTGGTGCTTTTATCATATTTTAAGATAGGTGTCAAATATAAAAAAACTTTGTTTTTGATGTTACCACTTTTATAAGACTACGGGTATTTAAAACGCTTAAGAGAAAGATTTGTAAAAAAGAATTTAAAACAAGGTAAGTTTTAACATATTAATTATCTTTAATATTTAACTCTTTTTTTAAATCTTTGATTTTTTCTACAGGTAAATCTGTTATCCTTGAAATAAAAGCGATATCAACGCCTTCATTTAACATTTTAATTGCTGTTTCTATTTTACCTTCTATTTTACCCTTTTCTATTCCTTTTTCTATTCCTTTTTCTATTCCTTTTTCTATTCCTTTCTCTATTCCTTTCTCTATTCCTTTCTCTATTCCTTTCTCTATTCCTTTCTCTATTCCTTTTTTTTCTCCTCTTTCTTCAATTTCATTAATCAATCTCATCATTCCACCCATTTTATCCTCCTTATTTAAAGTTTTTAGAGCTTCTTTAATATCTATTCTATCACTTGATATTAATTTAACAAATTTATTGATTTTATCAAGCATTATTAATTCTTTTTCTTTGTCATAACCTGATAATATCTGCTTTATTTTTAATACTATTTCATCTAAATCTTCTTGATTAATTTCTTTATTATCAGTTGCTAAAATATTACTTAATAAATTATCTATCATTTTTAAGTCTTTTAAACTCTTTTCATTTAACATTATTTTATAGATATCAAATTTAGCTATATAATTTATTGCATTATTAAATGGTTGTTCTATTAATTTAGTTAAATCAAATTCAAAATTCCACTTAGTTTCTCCTATATAAAATAATATAGGCAAAATAAATGGTAATTTTTTATCTTTATCATTCTTATTTCTATTTTTTAATATATCAATATGTAATAAACTATCATAAATCAAAAATCTAAAAGGCATTTTTCTATCGGGTATTGATTGAAATTCTATGTGAATATAAAAATAAATTTTATTAGCTTTAAGTTTAACGCTCCAAAGTAAATCTTTCCTAAATTCTTTTAAGTCTTCTGATAAAAAATCTGTTTTTTCCTTTTTTAATGTTCTAAAATCTATATTTCTAACCCAATCTTCATCTATAAAACCAGTTATTAATTGTTTCATTAATGTTTTATTATCTAAAAGCTCTTTTAAGATTTTATCATAACGGTTCTCTATTTTATTTTTATCCTTATTTTCTACCATTAAACCCTCCTATTTTAGTATAACTTCTTTTATTTAAATGTGCAAGTGAGGAAGATTTTAAATTTATAATACATATAATATGAAATCTTCGTGAAATTGTAAAAAGAGTAACATCGTAAAAGATAAAATAATAAAGAAACAAATTACGAATCATAGATGCCATATCATAAATCTAGAAATTTCCTTTTATACCTATAGATGGAAAAAACGGAACTGCTTCAACAATTTTAAAATTTGTGTAGTTATGATTGTATATCTTTCCTTCTTCATTTTTGTAGTTTGTGATATTTTGTATATCAAGATATAAGGATAATTTCCAGCATTCAAAAACAAAATTTTTATTAATTTTAAAATCAAGCTGAAAGAAGTTTTTGAGCCTTTCTGAATTTTTATTTGCATAAATGGGAATATATTTATTTTTGTCACTATCAAAAACAGAACCTGTTACAGGAGTATATGGATTTCCGGTATTGTATCTTAGTGATATTGATACATTTATGTTGCTAAAAAGTTTATACATTGCCACAATATTTAAAATATGAGTTTGGTCATAATCAAATAAATTCCAGTCATCTTTATCGGATTTTCTGTAAATAGCTCTCATTAAAGTATATGATATCCAACCTGAAAAACGCTTCTTAAATGGATATTTAATTAAAAACTCTGCACCATAAGCTTTTCCTTGTCCATCATTGCTGTAGTTGTGGTCTTCTGGGAGTGCCCTTACTACAAGGTTTTTTTGGTCATTATAAAATAAATCCAGAGTAGTTAGAAAAACGTTATTTTCATATTTTATACCTGTTAGATATTGTATTGAGTACTGATTATTTAAATTAGGATTTCCAAAGTTTTTATCAACCTGATATTCAAATGGAGGTTGATGAAAAATGCCAACTCCTAATTTTATCAAAAAGTCTTTTGTGATTTTATAAAAACTGTTAAGTCTTGGGTCAATGTAAAATGAATTATTATATGAGAGGTATTCACCTCTTACCCCCAAAGACATACCAAAGGAGTGAAAATATAAAGATAAATCACTATAAAGAGCTGATAGATAGTAATCCCTTGTCATGAAGTAATTTGTTGTATTGTAATCTCCCATTGTTGATTCAGCAGGATAGTTTTTGGCTATTGAAACAGGAACTTCGGCATAATAATACAATCTGCTTGCCCAGTTTTCTGTACCAATGGTTAATTTAATGTTTTTAGATACTTTGATGTTTAAATCCTCTTTCATAATTGCCAAATAGGGCGTGTTTCTGACTTTTACAAATTCCCCAATTTTAAATGAATTATCACTATATTGAAATGAAAGTGAAAAATTCGATTTAATTTTTTTATTTATTTTCAAATACCAGTCAAATATATTAACAATTAAAAAGGACTTAGCTGAATAATCATCGTAGTTAAGTAGTTTTGAACTGTTTTCACTTAAAAATTTGTAAGTGTCATTTGAGCCGAAATGAGTAAAGGATATTTTATTTTTTCTACTAAAAGCATAATTATATCTTAATTGCCAATCATAATAAATGGGAAACCTTCGTGATATATCATTATTTTGGAAGATTAAAGGAAAAGTTTTATCTATAAGGCTTTTTCTAAATGTAATGGCAAAACCTGATTTGTTATTTATAGGATATTCAATTAAAGTTGATATTTCTGTCATATTTATATCAAGATATCCATGGGTATTTTTACTGTTTTTTAGTGTATTTGCATCTCTTATATTAACATTTACAACTCCGCCTATTGCTTTCCCATATTTTATGGGGTAGTTTCCAGGGTAAAAATCTATGTTTTCTATTAGCTCTGAGTTAAAGATAGGAGTTATTCCTGCAAAGTGATATAAAATTGGTATATAGTGTCCATTTATAAAAATTCTACTGTTTGTACTTCCCGTTCCTCTTATTACTATTCCATCAGAGTTAAGGGTATTATTTCTTGATACTCCAGGGAGTTTTTCTAGTAATTTGACAAAATTATGTTTTGTTCCTGCCACATTGGTCAGTTCTTCTTTGGTAATATTCCGTTTGTTAATATCGTTTTTGTCTTTTTTCTTTTTTATATTTAAATTGTATTCGCTAACATTGCTCTTTTTTAAGAATATTGTTTTTTTTATATCTTGATTTTCTTTTAGCTCTATTTCAAATTCTTTGTTTTCATATCCGCTGATTTCACTTATTATTAAAATATATTTTTGTGCTTTTAAATCATTAAATACAAAAGAGCCATTTTCTTTTGTATATTCTTCAAGTTCTTCATTCTGGGATTGTGAAATTAATTTAACGGAAGCATAGGCAATGGGTTCTCGGTTTCCTGATTGAAGTAAAGTTCCTTTTATTGAGTTTGAAAATAAAGGGATAACTATAAATAAAAATAAAAGATATATAAAAAATTTCAAAGTAACTCCTTTTAGTCAATATTTATAACTTTCCAAGTTATTCCACCTCGTAAATTTGTTGCAACAATATAAAGTTGCTTACCAGAAATATTTTTAAAATTATTATCAGGTATTAAATTTACATTTTCAATATCGTTATTACTGTAAAACTGAACTGTTTCATATCTTGAAAATTTTCCGAAATTAGTTTTCCATGAAATTTTCATAAATTCCTTGTCTCCGATTGAACCATAGAAGGAGTTTTCATCTAAAACAGCCCTTAAAGAATGCTCTGGTTTATCAGAGAGAGTTAAATTATTATTTTGACCTATATTTTTTCCATCAACAAAAATATCTTTAATAACAGGATTAGTGTTTGAAATACTATATTCATCTGATATAATTCTTATTCTTTTAAAACTGATTTTAAATACGGAATTTTTTCCAAAAAGAGTTTCTTTGCTTATATTTTTTAGCTCATTTTTGCACTTATCAAGTTTTGCTTCACAAATGCCTCCGATCACATAAATATATTTTGCTTTTAAATTATAGTTTTCAAGACTTGTTTTATTTATCTTAAAACTGAAAGTATCTATATTGCTAGAAATTATTTCAATATACTTATTGATATCGGAGCTCATACAGGCGATTAATCCTGTTTCTGTTTCGCCATGATTTTGAGGGTCACATAGTAGCCATATTTTATGATATTCTTTACTATAATTTATAGGTTCTGCAACTAACATTTTGGTTTTGATTAGTTGATTTACATAAGCATCTGGTTTATCTGCCTGTATTCCAAGTATTTCAAGGCTTTTTATTTGTGTAATGTCGTTGAATGTTTCGTATTCAGAGCAATTTAGTATTATAAATGACATTGTTACGAGAATTAATAAATTAAGAATTATTTTCATTTTCTCCTTTATGTAATAAAAAATAAAATTTATTCCTGTCTTTTATAGTTTTTAATTTGATTTATGTCAATATTATTTTGATGAATATTTAGAGAAATAATATTATTACTTGGAATTAAAGTATTTTTTATTTTTTACATTTTTATTAGACATTGGCCATCAGTTTGAACATAGTTGTCATCACAAACACATGCAGTATTTGATGCTCTATGACTATTTTCTGGACAATCTGTTTGAGTACAGAAATCATGGACTTCTCTAAATCCCATATTGCAAGTACACTCCCCATTATTATCTTGCATATTTGGAGCATAACAATTATCTGTTATGCAAACGATTTCTCCTCCAGGTTCTCCGTTATTATAGTATCCATCATTACAAACCCATTCCCCATTTGAGTCACAATGAGTATTACTATCAGAGCCTTGGCCACAGTCAACATGTTCATTATGCTCAGAACAAACTAATGTTTCATTTCCTCCAACATATTCAATATTAGAATCATAACCATTATCACAGATACATTGTGGAGCAGTTGAATTTACAATACAATGTTGGTTAGAATCACAAAAATGATTTAAACAAGTGTTCTCAACGCATTCATTACTATCTTCTGCTAAAACTTGACCCTCCGGACATGAAGTGACTGGGCCTGGTGCACAACCAAATGTAAAAAGAATTAATAATAATGTAAATAAGCTTAGATAAAATTTAGACATTTAAACCTCCAATAAATGACACACTGCATCATATCTCTTATTTAAATGAAAGTCAAGAGAAATAATTCCTTTGTAGGAATAGGGTGGTAAGTGTAAGAATCATGCCAAAAGAAGCTTTAAATCGTATTTGTATGCCTTGCCATGGTAGAAAGAATAGAAGACTTGAAAAGAAAATACTTAAGAATTTGTTTTTATCAAAATAAACTTGGTTGTAAATGGGGTAACCCTACTATTGGTATGGTCGCAGGTAATAAAGAAATTAATTGTAAAAATGTTAAAAAATAAACCAATAACCAAATAATATAAGCAAAAACTATACAAAAAATTAAATAAACTTGCCAAAAGATGCTCTTTTTATTAATATAGCTAAAACTTTTTAGGGGATATATGACAACTTTTGAAACAATTGAAGAAAAATATGAAAGATTAGAAAAGAAAAAAGAAGCCACTAAACTTGGTGGTGGACAAGCTAGAGTAGACAAAAGGCATTCGCAAAATCGTTTAACAGCAAGGGAAAGAGTTGATTTATTATTAGATGAAGGAACTTTTGTTGAACTTGATGCTTTTAGAGTTCATAGAACGACTGAATTTGGAATGGGTGATAAAAAAATATACGGAGATGGTGTTGTTACAGGCTATGGAAAAATTGATGGCCGTCTTGTTTATCTGTTTAGTCAGGATTTTACTGTTTTTGGTGGTTCACTTGGTGAGGTTTTTGCTGAAAAAATCACAAAGGTAATGGACCTTGCTGCAAAGGTTGGGGCTCCTTTTATTGGTTTAAATGACAGTGGTGGAGCGAGGATACAGGAAGGTGTTAAATCTTTAGGGGGGTATGCTGATATATTTTTAAGGAACACTCTTTATTCGGGAGTTATTCCTCAGATATCTGCTGTGCTGGGACCATGCGCAGGTGGCGCCGTTTATTCTCCAGCTATAACAGATTTTATTTTTATGGTAAAAGATACTTCATATATGTTTATCACTGGACCTGATGTTATAAAAACTGTTACCCATGAAGAAGTTACAAAGGAAGAGCTTGGTGGAGCGATGACTCATAATTCAAAATCAGGAGTTGCACATTTTGCAAGTGGAACAGAAGAAGATATGATGAATCAGATTAAAGAGCTGTTGAGTTTTATTCCTTCAAATAATAGAGACGACGCTCCTATTGTTCCAACAGATGACCCAATTAACAGAGTAGAATCTTCTTTAAAGCAATTGATACCAATAAATCCAAATAAACCTTATGATATTAAAGAATTAATTAAAAAAGTTGCTGATGAAAATTATTTTTTTGAAGTACAAGAACATTATGCTAAAAATATGGTAATTGGGTATATTCGTTTAAATGGTAAAACTGTTGGAGTAGTTGCTAATCAGCCAATGGTTCTTGCTGGAGTTCTTGATATTAATGCTTCTGCAAAAGCTGCAAGGTTTGTAAGATTTTGTGATGCGTTCAATATTCCTCTTTTAACTCTTGTAGATGTTCCAGGATTTTTACCAGGAGTTTCTCAGGAATATGGTGGAATTATTAAGCATGGTGCAAAATTATTATATGCTTTTGCGGAAGCAACAGTTCCTAAAGTAACACTAATTACAAGAAAAGCTTATGGTGGAGCTTATGATGTGATGTCTTCTAAACACATAAGAGCTGATATTAACTATGCCTATCCAACGGCTGAAATTGCTGTAATGGGTGCAGAAGGGGCTGTTAATATTATTTATAGAAAAGAAATCGCAAATAGTGATGACCCCGAAAAATTAAGGGCTGAATTTACTGAAAAGTATAGAAGTGAGTTTGCAACACCATATAAGGCTGCTGAACTCGGCTATATTGATGAAATTATTCTTCCTGAATTTACAAGAGAAAAGTTAATTAATGCCTTTGAAATGCTAGAAAATAAAGTGCTAAAAAATCCATGGAAAAAACACGGAAATATACCTTTATAAATTATCACTTTTCCATTCTTTATATTCATCAAAATCTTTTTTTACCATATTTAGTGCAATTTTTATTACAGTTAAGTCATCTAGATAACCTACTATGGGTATAAAGTCAGGAATTAAGTCAAGCGGAGCTAGGAAATAAATAATTGCCCCTGCAATGGTGGCTATTGTTTTCCAATTTACTTTTTTATAATCACCTTTTATATAATCTGTAATCATGTAAATCATCATTTTTATATCTTCCCAAGTATCCTTTAATAGCTTGGGGATTTTACTTTCTAACTCTTTAATTTTTATTAAGCCATCCTTGGAAGCTTCAATAACATCACCTTGGTTAATTTCCTTAATTGTGTTTTCAAATTGCTTTTTTGCTTCTTTTTTTTGTTTTTCAGATAGTTTAGTAACCATAAGCACCTCTTAAAGTATTAAAACAATTTATTAATGTACATATATCACAAAAAGTAAATAGTTAAAAGTTTTTAGGTATTTTTTTAAAAAAATTATAAAAAAATTATTTTTAAGAAATACTAACTTGACTTTTTAGAAAGTTTGTGGCAATATTACGGCCTTAAGATGGTTTTGGAGGATAAAATGAAAAGGACATTTCAACCAAGTAATAGAAAAAGAAGTAGAAAGCACGGTTTTATGAAAAGAAATAGTACCGCATCAGGTAGAGCAATTCTTAAAGCTAGAAGAAGAAAAGGAAGAAAACAACTTGCTTCAACAACATACAAAAAATAATTATCCTAAATCTTTAAGGCTACTTAAAAGACGAGAGTTTTTAAAGACACAAAGGGGTAAATCATTTAATCATAATAGTATGATTTTAGCTATAGATAAAAATAACTTAGATATTTTTAAGTTTGGTATTGTTGTATCAAAAAAAGTTGGCAATGCTGTTGTTAGAAATTACTATAAAAGAATTTTTAGAGTTTTTTTTAGAACGAATAAACCTATTTTTGAAAATGGATATAATTATGTTTTTATTTTGAGAAATCAAGTTAAAAACTATTCTTTTAAAGAATTAGAAGAAATTTTTATATCACTTGTTTCTAGCATAAAAGAATGAAGAAATTATTAATAAGGTTTATTAAATTCTATCAAAGATATATCTCGGCGAATAGACCACCAACTTGTAAGTATTATCCAACATGTTCTGCTTATAGTATTGAAGCAATAGAGGAACATGGCCCTTTTAAAGGCGTTGTTATGTCAACTTGGCGAATATTAAGGTGTAATCCATTTTCAAAAGGTGGATATGACCCTGTTCCTAATCACAAAAATCATAAAATTAATAAGGTAGAAAATGGAAAATGAAACTAATAGTAAAAATTTAATTTTAGCTGTTGTATTGTCTGTTATTGTTTTTTTGGGCTGGAATCACTTTATGGCACCTCCTGCTAGTGCTCAAAAAAAAGCTAATGTAAAAAAAGAAGTAAATAAAACTCCTGATAAAGCTAATAGTAAGGATAATACGGTGTCTTATCCTACTAAAAACACAAATGGAGAGAAAGATAAAAAAGTAAATAAAGAAAAAATAGAAGATAGCTCTACTTCAAACATTGATTATAATCAAAAAGAAGAATTTGTAACTTTAGAAAATAAAGATATTGAAGCAAGCTTCTCAACTTATGGTGCTTCTTTAAAATCTCTTAATCTAAAAGGTAAAAAATATACCTTAGATAAAGCAAAAAAAGAACAGATATACACTATTAATGAATCGGATAAGAATTTTTATTCTTTATCATTTTCTATAATTAAAAATAGAGCTACTTACTTAAAGAATTATGCTCCCTTTAAAGTTACTAAAAAAGATAAATCTTATGTTGTATTTACTTTTCAGAATAAAGAATTTAAAATTACAAAAACATATAAATTGAATAAAAAATACTCACTTACTTTAAATGTAAAAATTGAAAATGTATCTTCTTCTGATTTATTATTTACTACAATTACAAAATTTTCATCTTATTATGACCATAGAGTTGAAAAAACAAATATTTTTGGTAAAGAAGGAAAAACTTTTTTTTATAAAACCAGTCACGGTGATTTTGAGAGAGTTAAATCAGATGACTTCAAAGAACCAATTGTAAAAAAAGAACTTACTTTTGTAGGAGTTGATGATAGATATTTTATATCATTAATAAAGCCATCATATAAAGACACTCTTACTTTTAAAATTAACAAAGAAGTAATAAAGAAGGATGCTATAGAAGATGTTAGATTTACTTTTGGTTCTGAGCCCTATAAATTGAATCCTAATAAATCAATAGAATATTCTTATGAGTTATATAATGGTCCTAAAATTCTAGAAAACTTAAAGGCTTTGGGGGCAAATGATGGTATCGATTATGGAATATTTGCTGTAATTTCAAGGCTTATTTTATGGTTATTATTATTTTTATATGGTTTCTTAGGGAATTACGGTGTTGCTTTAATTGTATTAACGCTAATTGTTAAACTAGCTCTTTATCCATTAACAAAATCTTCTTATGCTTCTATGCATAAAATGAAAAAACTTAAACCAGAAATGGATAAATTAAAAGAAAAATATGGTAAAGATAAAGAAAAAATTGGTCGTGAGACTATGGCTCTTTATAAAAAACATGGTGTTAGCCCACTAGGTGGTTGTTTGCCTATGCTTTTACAGATGCCTATTTGGTTTGGTCTATATAGAGCAATACAATATTCTGTTGAATTATATAATGAGCCATTTGTATTATGGATACAAGATTTATCTGTTTCTGATCCATACTATATACTTCCTATAACAATGGGAATATTAATGTTTTTTCAACAAAAAATGTCTTCTGCTGGAATGGATCAAACTCAAGCGAAAATTATGCTTTATACTATGCCTGTGTTATTTTCATTCTTTATGATTAATTTACCATCAGGTTTAGTGTTATATATTTGGGTTAATACACTAGTATCTATTTTACAACAAAATTATATTAATAAAAAACTTGATAGAGAAGACGCAAATACTTCCAAAAACACTAAAAAAGCAAAGGCTTAATCTTGCATTTATAAAATAAATACCTATAATCTTATTAGTCTTATTTCATAGAGGTTATATGAAGAAATGTTATTACTGTGCAGAAGAAATAGATGATGCTGCAGAAGATTGTCCTTATTGTGGTCACAAAACCTTAAATGAAAATGAAAAACTATGTCCCTATTGCAGTGAAATAATAAAGAAAGATGCCACTTATTGTAGGTTCTGTAATAGTAATTTGAAATCTTATGAAAATAAAAACAATTATGAAAATTTTGATGATCATAATGAAATTAATGAAGATATTAAGTATGATGAAAGTGAATTCGATATAATGAATTTTTTATTTTCGCTTAATGGACGAATAGGTAAAAAAGAATTTTTTAAATATATTGGAATTGAATTTATAACTGCATTTCTTATGGGGTTTATTGTTTTATACATGAAAATGTCCAAAGAACAAATGGATATGTTTTTAGGCGTTGTATCTTTAGTTTTTCTTTATCCAAATATTGCGGTTACCGCTAAGCGAGCTCATGACTTTAATTATTCAGCATGGTTGTCCCTTGTAACATTAACTCCATATATTGGTTTTATTTTAATGTTAATTATTGGCTTTATAGAGGGTAATCCTAAAAAAAATCAATACGGTTTACCTAAAAAAAAACTTTAAAAATACTTAGTTCTAGTTTCCAGAATAATTTAATCTATAGAAAGATAAAGTTTTATCCTAATTTTAAACAGTCTATTTTTGTATTGTTTATTGCAATTATACTAGCAGGAATGTTTTCTGCTGGTTTAGGTGTTTTATTCAAAGGTAGTGAAAACTTAGGAATTACTTTATTTTTAACAACCTCACTTTCTTTAATAATGTTTTTTGTGGTTTATTCTTTTGTTAAAAATAAGCATAAAAAAGTTTTTCTAGGGATGTTTTCAAGAGATATAAATTTTAATTTTTTATACACAATTATACCAATGATTGTTGGAACAATGTTACTAAATATTTTTTTTAATTATCTTATTCCTACAGGTCAAGATAATACATATAATGAATTTATGATGAAAATTGCTACAGATAAATCAATTATAATTCTTTTTATAATACCAATTGCAATAATTGCACCAATAACTGAAGAATTAATTTTTAGAGGGATGATTTTAAAAGGAATTGCAAGTAACCATAATGCAATTATGGCAATATTTTTATCTGCATTTTTATTTTCTATAATTCATCTTAATTTAGCACAAATTCCCAATGCTTTTATTTTAGGGGTTATTTTTGCATTTATAATGCTTCATACAAAAAATATATTTTATACTATTATATATCATGCAATAAATAACTTTTTTGTTACTTTTATGTTGTTTTTTGTTAAGCCTGAAGATCTAAGGAAAACTGATGAAATCCCAAAGGATATAGCATTCCCCCTTGGAGTAATTATTTTTGCTGTAGTTGGAGTTTTGCTTATCTTTATAGGTTTAAAATGGACAATTAAAATAATTACAAGAGAAGATAGAAGTATTATTCCAGATAAAAGAGTTTATAATGATTATTTGGCTTCTTTTGATAATAATGAAGCTGACGATTAATAATTAACTAGAAAAATTGATTGTTTGAAATAAAATGATTATACTAAGTTTTGATTTAGTAATGTATAGAGGGAATTATGAATTTTGCTGTTATTTCAGATACTCATCTTGGAGACAAGGATTGTGGACTTGTTATAAAAAATAAAAATAAAGATAAATATGAATTAGGTAAATTTTATGAATATTTTTATAAAGGGATGAAAGCAAGTTGTGATTACATGATATTGCTTGGAGATACTTTTGATTTTGCAATTGAGGATTATAGTGATGCTTATGAAGCAGGAAAAGTGTTTTTAAATAAAGTTGTCGAAGATGGTTTTGTAAGAAAAGGTTTTATTTATATTCCAGGGAATCATGATTTTAATCTATGGCCATTAATAGAATATGAGGCAAATATTATTAATAGGTTAAAAGATGGACAAAAAGTAAGAAAATTTCAAAACTCTTTACCTGCAATTATTGATGCAAGAAGCGGGAATGCTAAGTTTTCACTTTATGGAGTAAAACCTCATGAAAATAATGGTAATTATGAGTATGGAGGAATGTATTTAGATAATTTAATTGATAAAAAGGAGATTACATTTAATATCGCATATCCCAATTTATATCTTTTTACTAAAAAAGAAACGGTATTATTCACTCATGGGCACTATCTTGATACTTATTGGTCTTTGTTTTCTAATTATGCTGGAGAGTTGACTAAAAAAATTAATAAAAATGAATCTCCTGATTTTATATCTCTTGATGTAAATAATATGTCTGAAATGGTTGATATAAATCTCCCCCTTAATCAACTTGCTTCATCTGGGGTTGGTCAATCTGGAAAACTTGGGAAAATTGTAAATAAAGTTGAGCATAATCTAAAGAATAATAAAATAGGAAGAGTAGATGTTTATATAATAAATTTATTTAGATTATTAGAAAATAGTATCTTAAAAAGTTGGCCTGATCTTTTAAGAAAATTACTTTTTAAAATGCTTAAGAAAAAATCTATTGAAGCTATAACTGAAGTTTTTAATAATTATAACACTCCACGGGATAATAAGGCATTTTTGAAAGAAAATATCAAGAGATTAGAAAAGTTTTATAATTTAACAGTGAAAGAATTAAAAAGTTTAAAGTTTTCAGATGATGAAAATAAGTATTTAGAGTATCAGTTGGAGAAAGAATATATAGAACCTAATAAAATAATATATGGTCATACTCATGTTCCTAGAGGTTGTGGTGAATCAGAAGTTATAAAAATTAATAATAAAAAAATTTATACATATAATTTAGGTGGTTGGTTATCAAAGGATAAAAAGAATTGGAGAGGTGCAGAAATATTTTTTATCAATGATAAAGGAGAGTTATCTTCTGAAAGAGTTAAGGAAAGAGGTTGTAATACTTGACACGATGCGTCAATTAAGTTATATTGAATTGTTGATTCTATTAAGGAGGATTATGCTTGATATTAAAACAGTTTATAACAAATTGTCAATACTGCCCGAAAAAGTAAAAAATAAAGCTTTTAGTAAAGTTATGGGAATTGTAATTCCGTTTTCTGCAAAATCTAAATTTGATATAGAAAAATTAAAAGAGGGATATATGAGGGTTTCTATACCTTATATTAAATCTAATATGAATCATATCAGAACTCATCATGCTCTTGCGATGAGTGAGCTAGGAGAACTTGCAACAGGAGTTTGTTTAGCTTATTCTTTACCTAAAAATAGTCAGGTTATTTTAAAAAGCTTAAGTACCGAATATTTAAAAAAAGGAAAAGGTAAGTTAACTGTTGAAGCAGAGTTTAATTTAAGTGATATAAAAGATAGGGGTGATGTTGTTTTTGATGTTGAAATTAAAAATAAATCAAAGGAAACTGTGGCAAAAGCTCAGTATATTTGGCATTATAGAATAAATTTTAAGAAATAATATGATATTAATAAAAAGATATACAAATAGAAAGTTATATGATACTGAAAATAGCAAATATGTAACTATTTCAGATATTATTAAATTGATTCAAAATAATAAAGAAATAAAAGTAATAGAAAATAATACACAAGAAGATATTACAAATGTAATTATGGCTCAAGTATTATTAAAAATAGAACAAAAAGAAAATTCTAGAAAAACAGATGCCTCCAAAAAAGGCATAAAGGCACTGATTCAGAATTCTGGAGATTCTTTAAGTAATTATATCAATAAAACAAAATATACAATAAAAAATGAAGTTGATAAAATTATAAAAAAAGGTGAAACTGAATTAAATGATTTAGCAAAACAGTTTCAACAGTTTTACGATTCTTCTACTACTGTAGTTGAAAATATCCCTAAAAGAATAGATGAAAAGGTAAAAGAGTCAATTAATACTTTATTTCCTGTTCAAAGAATAAAAGAATTTGATAATTTAGTTAAAAAAGTTGATAATTTAGAAAAAAAAGTTAAAATTCTTGAAGAGAGGCTGTTGGAGTTTGATAAAGATGAACAAAAATAAGGAGCTTTTTAATAAAAGAGTTATTGTTGTAACGGGAAAGGGCGGTGTAGGTAAGACGACAGTTTCTACTGTAATTGCAATAGCTGCTAAGAAATTAGGTAAAAAAGTATTAATTTGCGAAGTTAATACAAAAGAAAAGATTGCTCCTGCTTTAGGTTATAAAGAGTCAAATGGAATTGTTCAAGAAATTGAAAATAATTTATCTACAGTAAATATTATCCCTAATAAAGCAATGGAAGAATATGGTCTTATGATATTAAAATCAAAATTTATTTATAATACTGTTTTTAATAATAAATATGTAAAGAAATTTTTATCTGCAATACCTGGACTTTCTGAAATTCTAATTTGGGGTAAAATAAGATTTCATGAGCAAGAAAAATTAAAAAATGGGCAAAATAAGTATGATATTATTATTGTGGATGCTCCTGCAACAGGGCATGGTATTTCTTTTTTGAAATTGCCTATCGCAATATTATCAATTCTCCAAAAAGGGGCTTTAGCCAAAGAAGGAAAAGAGCTTTATGTTTTGCTTACAGATGAAACTAAAACTAGTATTAATATTGTTACCATTCCCGAAGAGTTGCCCGTGAATGAAGCAAGAGAATTAGTAGATGTTGTGAAAAAAGAGCTAGCTATGCCATTAGGTAATTTATTTATTAATTCTAATGTAGGTAAATTATTTTCTTCTCAAGAATTATCCTTATATAAAACTTTAAAAAATCTTGATGGTGATAGTGTTAATATTTTAAAAAAAGCTACCAATTATAGGCTAAATAGAGAAAAGTTAAATCAAAAATATATTAAAATAGCTATTGATCATATTGATTTACCTTCAGTAATTTTTCCGTATTTATTCGTTGAAAAATTTGAAAGAAAGGATTTTGAATATTTGGCTGATATTTTACTTAAAAATTAAGGGAAATATGGAAAACTTTAAAACTTTAATAGAAAATTCTAAAATCATTGTATCAGTTGGTAGTGGTGGCGTTGGAAAGACTACTGTTTCTGCCTCAATTGCATTACAAGCCGCTATAAATGGTAAAAAAACAGTAGTTTTAACTATAGATCCTGCTAAAAGGTTGGCAAATTCACTAGGTATTGAAAAGCTAACAAATGAAATACAAAAAATCGATTTAACTCTTTTAACTGAAGTAAAACCTAAAGGAGAGTTGTATGCAATGATGCTTGATATGAAAACAGCAATGGATGACATGGTAGATAGAGAATCTAGCTCTGAGGATAATAAGAAAACTATTTTTGATAATAAAATTTACCAAATTTTTTCAACTTCTTTGTCTGGAACTCAGGATTTTGCAGCAATGGAGAAACTTTGGGATATCTATAATAGTAAAAAATATGATTTAATTGTTTTAGATACTCCTCCAACAAGTAATGCGCTAGATTTTTTAACTTTTCCACAAAGAATTTTTGATACTTTTGATAACAAAATTACAAAATTAATGATATCAATGTATCAAAATTCTGGCTCTTTTGCTTTTAAATTTTTTGGATTAGGTACCCAAGTAATATTAAAAGGGATAGGTAAATTTGTAGGAACTGAAACTTTAGAAATATTATCTTCATTTTTATTTCATATATCGGATTTAATAGAAGGGATGAAGTCTAGAAGTATAGATGTTTTTAACTTATTAAGAAGTAAGGAAGTGAATTTTGTAGTTATAACAGCTCCTACTCCTGTTTCAATAAAAGAGGCTTTATTCTTTAAAGATGAATTAAAAAGGTTTAATCTTAACTTTAGTGGTTTTATCGTTAATAGGTATCATAACAAATTTATAGATTTTGATGAAAAAATAGATAAAAATGGAGTTTTAAATAAAATAAAAAATAAAGAAAGTTTTGAAAATATATCAGAATATAAAATTGAGAAATTAATAAGTAAGTTGATCGATAATTTAGAAAAATTTAGTAAGTTAACATCAATAGAAGATAAGCACCTTGAGTTATTGAAATCTTATCCTTTTATAAAAATACCTTTTTTTGAGCATGATATATATAATTTAAATGGATTGATAAAAATTTCAAAAGAAATTTTTAAATAGTATGATTATCTATAAAATTATCTATTAAATTTAATGCCTTGTTGAACAATTCTTCGTAATGAGTTTCTGTTTTATCAAAAAATTGAGCCATATAAATAACTATTTCTTCTATGTTGTGTTCTAGTCTTTTGGGTTTTATGGGTTCTTTTCTATCTGATAAGCTAAAATACATATAAAAATTTTCTGCAATTGTTTGTTGGTACATATAATAGGAAGCCGTTGTTTCAATTGTTGAGTCTTTTGATGTGTAAATATATTCAAAACCCCTTCTTGAATTAAAATCCCCATAAAATAATACATACTGAATTTCATTTCCCTTTATTTGTTTCATTTCTTTTTTTTCTTGTGATACTTCAATATTTGTTAGTTCTTTATATAGATATTTCAAAAATTTTATTAATTCCTCTCTCTTAATATCTATATTTAACTTCTTGAAATTATATGTTACAAATTGAAAAGTCTCATGTTTTTTTATTATTGCATCTTTTAATATAGGCAATTGTTACTCCTTTAAAAATAAAAATATATCACTATTTATATTTATTATCAATTGAAATTTATTATGTAGAACTAAAGATTTAACATAAATGAACGCCCTGTTATTAATTTTTCTTGTCTTTTTATATTTTATACTTGCATTCTATACTTGATTTATGGTATCCTTCCTCGCTTGTTTTGTACACCTTGATTTAGAGGATATGATGACTAATGATTTAAATACAGAGAAAACTGACTTGAATGAAGAAGAGATTATTGAAAAGAAAGTGAATAATAACCCTAATTTAAAGTGGTACATTATTCATACTTATTCTCAGTATGAAAAAATAGTTAAGAAAGTTCTTGAAGATAAAATTGAAAAGGAAGGCTTACAAGATTCCTTTGGGGAAATTGCAATTCCAACAGAAAAAGTTATTGGAGCGGGGAAAGACCCTAAAAGGATTACAGAAAGGAAATTCTTTCCAAGTTATATTTTAATTCAAATGGAATTAAATGATAGGACTTGGTCTTTAGTTAAGAATGTACCTAAAGTTACACATTTTGTTGGATACCGTAATAAGCCCGAAGCGGTTCCAAATCATGAAGTAGAAAGAATACTTAATAAAGCAAAAGAGGGAGCTGAAAAAGCAACTAAAAAAGCAGAATTTAGTGTTGGTGACATGGTTAAGGTTATTAATGGACCTTTTATTAACTTCCCTGGTCAAATTGATGAAATCAAGGGGGCTAAGTACCGTGTTCTAATTAATATATTTGGTAGAGAAACTCCTGTAGAATTAGGGCCTGGAGATATCGAACCAAGTAACTAGCTAATAAAGGAGTAAATTATGGCTAAAAAAATTGTAGGAATGATTAAACTACAAATAGGAGCTCAAAGCGCTACACCTCAACCACCTATTGGACCAGCTTTAGGACAATATCAGGTTAATATCATGGGTTTTTGTAAGGCATTTAATGCTTCTACACAAAGTTTAGAGAAAGGGTTAACTGTTCC
Organism: bacterium; assembly: GCA_027064085.1. Classification (GTDB taxonomy): domain Bacteria; phylum UBP6; class JAFGXH01; order JAFGXH01; family JAFGXH01; genus JAMOQH01. Next base: position 26,185 of record JAMOQH010000104.1, read on the forward strand.
AACAGTTATTACTGTTTATGCAGACAGATCTTTTACTTTTATTACAAAAACACCACCTGCTGCGGTATTGTTGATTAAGGCAACTGGTATACCTAAAGGTTCTGGCGAACCTAATAAAAACAAGGTAGGTAAGGTTACTATGGCGCAAGTAAGGGAAATCGCTGAAACTAAGATGCCTGATTTAAATGCAGCATCAGTTGAAACAGCTATGAATTCTATAATTGGAACTGCTCGTAGTATGGGCCTTGAAATTGAAGGTGAGTAAGGAGATTTAAATGGGAAGAGGTAAGAATATAAAGAAAGCTTATGATAGTTTTGATATAGATAAAAACTATACATTGAAAGAAGCTATTTCTTTAATAAAAGAATTGAAATATTCAAAATTTGATGAAACTTTTGAATTAGCAATAAATTTAGGCGTTGATCCAAGACATGCGGACCAAAATATTAGAGGTGCTGTTTCTATGCCTAATGGTTTAGGTAAAACCGTTAAAGTTTTAGCGTTTTGCCAAGGTGAAAATGAATCTGTAGCGAAAGAAGCTGGCGCTGATTATGTCGGTGGTGAAGATTTAATGAAAAAAATTCAAGGTGGTTGGATAGACTTTGAAAGAGTTGTTGCTACTCCTGATATGATGAGAGTTGTTGGTCGTTTAGGTAAGGTATTAGGACCTCGTGGAATGATGCCTACACCTAAAACCGGAACTGTTACAAAAAATATTGGTGAAGCAATTAAAGAATTGAAAGCAGGTAAAGTTCAGTTTAAAGTAGACAAAAAAGGTGTTTTACATGCACCTGTTGGAAAGGTTTCTTTTACTGTTGAAAAACTTGAGGAAAATATTATGACTCTTGTTGATCTAATTAAGAAGATGAAGCCAACTTCTGCAAAAGGTACTTATATTAAGAAGTTTACCGTTAGTTCAACTATGGGACCTGGTATCAAAGTTGATACTATGGAGTTTAAATAGTTGTTTTGTTAACTTGTCAAAGATGATGGGGGGAGACTTAAAAAACCCATCTAGATAGTTTTCTGTCCCTTTGACAGCATCCATAAAGGAGCTTATTGTGAAGAGTAGAGCTGAAAAGAAGAAAGTGATTGAGCAGTTAAGTCAGTCCTTTTCAGAGTTGACATCTCTTGTTATGGTAGATTACCAAGGCTTAAAGTCTGGTGAAATGGATGAGTTGCGTAAGTCGCTTAGAGATAACAATGTGGATTTTTATGTTGTTAAGAATAGCTTAATGAAAATTGCTGCTAAAGATACAGGAATAGAAGCAATGGGAGCTAACTTTAAGGGACCTATGAGCATCGCTATATCAAAAGATAGTCCGATTGACCCCGCTAAATGGTTATTTGAATTTAGCAAAGAGCACAAAGCTTTAGAGATTTTAGGTGGATACTTAGATGGAAAGGTTTTGTCTATAGAAGAAGTAAAAGCATTGGCATTACTTCCTGATTTAGATGGAATGAGATCTAAGTTGTTAAGTGTTTTAAATGGAGTTGCATCGAAATTTGTTCGCTTGGTTAATGCATATAAAGAAAGCCAAGAAAATGTAGCTGAGTAGTATTTGTTTAAATTGTTGTTAAAGGAGAAATAAAATGGCAGTAACTAGAGAAGAAGTTGTAGGATTTTTAAGTGGTTTAACTATTCTTGAGATGGCTGATCTTGTAGCAGAGCTTGAAGAAAAATGGGGAGTTAGTGCAGCAGCAGCTGTTGTAGCTGGACCAGCAGCAGGAGGTGAATCCTCTGAAGAAAAAACTGAATTTGATGTTATACTTACTGAAGTTGGTGGACAAAAAATTAAAGTTATTAAGGTTATCAAGGAAATAACAGGTTTAGGTCTTAAAGATGCAAAAGATTTCGTAGAAAATCTTCCTAAGACAGTTAAAGAAGGTTTACCTAAGGAGCAAGCAGAGGAGCTTGTTACTAAATTATCTACTGCTGGTGCAGGTGCTGAACTTAAATAGTTTGTAGTTTTAGAAGGGTTAAATTATTGAAAAGCTTTTAATCCAATTTATTAAGAGGTCTGATTTGTTGAAATCAATAGGTTAGGCCTCTTTTTTATTTTCAAGTTTTATCTAATGAGGGCACATGGCAGAACTAATTCAGAATAATTTTAGGCTAAGGAAGAACTTTGGAAAAATAGAAAACTTGGTACCAATTCCAAATTTACTTGAAACTCAACGAAATTCTTTTAGGAAGTTTTTAGATGCTGATTCAAAGGAATTTGATAAATCAGGTTTACATCAGCTTTTTAAATCTATATTTCCTGTTACAAATAATGATGGAACAGTTATTATTGATTATTTAGGATTTTCTTTGGACGAACCTAAATATGATGTTAATGAATGTAGATATAGAGGGGCAACATACTCAATACCACTAAAAGTGGAGTTTGAGTTAACGATTAATGATAAAATTTCTGATTCAGATAAATTACAACCCAAAGATATAAAGCATCAAGAAGTTTATTTTGGTGAAATACCAATAATGACAAGGGAAAGTACTTTTGTTATTAATGGTACAGAAAGAATTATTGTAACTCAGTTGCATAGGTCTCCAGGTCTATCTTTTATTAAGGATTCTGCATCTGTAACAAGGAAATCTAGTTATTCGGCTAAAATTATTCCTGCTGTTGGTTCTTGGCTTGTATTCGAATTTGATTCAAAGGATATTTGTTATGTTCAGATTGATACTAAAAGAAAATTGCCTGTAACAACATTTTTAAAAGCTTTAAAATATACCAATGAAGATATAGTTAAATATTTTTATGATAAAGAAGAAATTGTACTGAAAAAAGATAGAAAAGGTATTAAATTATATAAAAAAATTAATTTTGATCATCTTTTAAATAAAAAAATTCCTCATGACTTTAAAGACAAAGAAGGGAATGTTATTGTAAAAGCATCTAAAAAATTGAATGAAAGAAATCTGAATAAAATTAAAGATGCTGGGATAAAAGAGATTCTTGTAGAAGAACAGTCTATTAGTTATTTTGCTTATCATGATATTATTGATAAAAATGGTGTTTTAGTAAAACACACTATTGAAGAAATAGTTGAAGAAGATATTCAAGAATTGTATGATAGAGGAATTAAAAAATTTCCAATTATATATTTCAACCAAGTTCACGCAGGAACATACATTAAAGATACAATGCATGCTGATAAAATTGATGATTTTGCATTAAGGGAAATAGCTTATTGTGTTCAGAATAAAATCAAAGATGAAGAACATGAAGCATTATGTAGTCAGTTGAAATTTGATTCAGATACTGAATTGGAAGAATTTATTTCAATTGCAACGAGTTATACTAATACTATTGTTATAAATCAAGAACTTAAGACTAAATTCTATAAATTAATGTATAAACACATTGGCAAGGAAGCTCTTGAAGATGAAATGAGAAAACAATCTTTAAAAGAGATTTTTAGGAGAATGAGGCCTAATGAACCAGCTACATATAAAGATGCTGAACAATTTTTAGAAGATATTTTATTTAAGCCTGGAAGATATGATTTGTCTGATGTTGGTCGAATGAAGTTTAATGCTAAACTAAGTTCAAATGAATTAAGAAATAATTTAAGAAATAATTCACCTGTTCCTGCTTGGGAGCCTCCATCAATGGAAGTTAGGACTCTCAGAAGAGAGGATATAATTGAGACTATTAAATATTTAATAGACATAAAAAATAATGGTTATCATAATGCTAAAATTGATGACATTGATCATTTATCTAATCGTAGAGTTAGAGCTGTTGGAGAATTGATTTCTAATGAAATAAAGAAAGGTTTACTGAAAATCAAAAAAGGTATTGATGAAAAGATGATTAGTGCTAGTGATATTGACTTAATGAGTCCTCATGAGTTAATAAATCCAAAACCATTACATGCAACATTAAATGAATTTTTTGGGTCTTCACAGTTGTCTCAGTTTATGGATCAAACGAATCCACTTTCTGAGATAACTCATAAAAGAAGGCTTTCTGCTCTTGGGCCATCTGGTTTAAAAAGAGAAAGAGCGGGATATGAAGTTAGAGATGTTCACGCCACTCACTATGGTAGGATTTGTCCTATTGAAACACCTGAAGGGCAAAATATTGGTTTGATTTCATCTCTAGCTATGTTTACTAAAATAGATGATTATGGTTTTCTAGAGTCTCCTTATAGAAAGATAGATAACGGAAAATTAATGTCAGAGTATAAATATCTTTCTACAATAGAAGAGGAAGATAAAATTATTGCTCAGGCAGAAGTTAAATTTAATAGTGAAACGTCTGAAATTACAGATGAACATGTTTATGCAAGAAAAAATGGTGATTTTTTATATGTAAAACCTAAAGAAGTTGATTGGATGGATATTTCCACCTATCAAATGGTTTCTGTTGCGGCTGCAATGATTCCATTTTTACAAAATGATGATGCTAATAGAGCTTTAATGGGGTCTAATATGCAGCGTCAGGCAGTACCGCTTCTTGAAACAGATGCTCCTTTTATTGGTACCGGTATTGAAGAAACTGTTGCAAAGGATAGTGGTGTTGCTGTTTTAGCTGAAAGACAGGGTATTGTTGAGTATGTTGATTCAACCCGTATTGTTGTAAAAGTTCATAGTGATGATAGTGCAGAGAATGCAGAAGCGGATATTTATAATCTTCAAAAATATCGTCGTTCTAATCAAAATACTTGTATTAATCAAATTCCGGTAGTTAGAAAGGGTGATTTTGTAAATGTCAATGATGTCTTAGCTGATGGTCCTGCAACTGATATGGGTGAGATTGCATTAGGTAAAAACCTACTTGTTGCATTTATGCCTTGGCATGGATATAATTATGAAGATGCTATTTTAATTTCGGAAAGAGTTGTAAAAGAAGATGTTTTTACTTCTATTCATATTGAAGAAGAAGAGGTTTTAGCGAGAGATGTAAAACTTGGACCTGAAAATATTACTAGGGATGTTCCTGGAGCAAAAGAAGAAAATTTGTCGAAATTAGATGAAAGTGGTATAGTTAAAATAGGTGCTATTGTTAAACAAGATGATATTTTAGTTGGAAAGATTACTCCTAGAGCAGAAAAACAATTAACTCCAGAAGAAAGACTTTTAAGGGCTATCTTTGGAAGTAAAGCTGATGATGTTCAAGATACTTCATTAAGAGTTTCTCATGGTATTTCAGGTATTGTGATCGATGTAAAGGTTTTTACTAGAAAAGGTATTGAAAAAAATAGCCGTTCTATTGAAATTGAAAAGTATGAAGAAAAAAAATTAAGAAAAGATGCTAGAGATAGAAGGAATATTATTCAATCTAGTACTTTTGACTATATTAATTCTATGCTTGTAGGTAAGCAAGTTATTGAAACTGTTTTTAAGGCTCAAGGACAAAGAATTGTTTCTAAAGGTGATGTATTAGATATAGAACTTTTATCTGAATTTACAAGCATTGAATTATATTATGATTTAAAAACAGAAGATAGGGATTTAAATAAAAAAATTAAGACAATTTTAGATAATTTAAAAATTAAGTTAGACAAAGTTGAAGATATTTATAAAAAGAAACTTGATATAATTACAAAAGGAGATGAATTAACTCCTGGAGTAAGGAAAATGGTTAAAGTTATTTTAGCGATTAAGAGAAAACTACAAGTTGGTGATAAAATGTCAGGTCGTCATGGTAACAAAGGAGTGGTTTCCACTATTCTTGCAGAAGAAGATTTACCTTATTTACCAGATGGAACACCTGTTGATATGGTATTGAATCCTCTTGGGGTGCCTTCAAGAATGAACATTGGGCAGATTCTTGAGGTTCATTTAGGTTGGGCAGCAAAAGGATTAGGTGAAAAATTATATAAAATGTATAATGAAGGTAAATCCATTACTGAGCTTAAAAGCTTTTTATATAAAATTTATGATAAACCTAATGAAAAAGTATATATTGACAGTTTAGATGAAACTAATATTGAATTATTTGTAAATAAACATAAGGGTGGCCTTTATTTTGCCAATCCTGTTTTTGATGGTGTTGATGAGTCTGGTATTAGAGAGAAATTGGCTTTAGCTGATTTACCAACAGATGGGCAAACATTTCTATTTGATGGACAAACAGGTGATGTCTTTGACCAAAGAGTCACTGTGGGGGTTATGTATATTCTTAAGCTTCACCATTTAGTTGATGAAAAAATTCATGCAAGATCAACAGGACCTTATTCATTAGTTACCCAGCAACCTCTTGGTGGTAAAGCTCAGTTTGGTGGACAAAGGCTTGGGGAAATGGAAGTTTGGGCTTTGGAAGCTTATGGCGCGGCTCATATACTTAGAGAGTTTTTAACAGTTAAATCAGATGATATAATTGGTAGAGATAGAATGTATGAAGCAATTGTTAAGGGAGAAAATATTTTAAAGGCAGAAACTCCAGAGGCATTTAATGTGCTTCTAAAAGAACTTGAAGCTCTTTGTTTAAAAATTGAAAGATTAGACAAGGATAGTATTGCTATGTATGAAGATAGCCGTCGTCAAAAATTAGCTGAAATAATTATGGATTAGGAGGATAAGTGAACGATTTTCTTGGTGGAAATAGTAATATAAAAAAAGAAATGAAGAATAAAAATTTTTCAGCTTTGAGAATAAGTATCGCATCTCCTGATGAGATTAGAAATAAATCAAATGGTGAAATTAAGAAACCAGAAACAATAAATTATAGAACACATAAGCCTGAACCAGATGGCCTTTTTTGTGCTAAAATTTTTGGTCCAGTTAAAGACTATACTTGTTTATGTGGTAAATATAAGAAAAGAAAATACGAAGGTCTTACATGTGAAAAATGTGGAGTTAAAATAACATCATCTTCTGTAAGAAGAAGTTGGATGGGGCACATAGAGTTGGCAAGTCCAGTTGTTCATGCTTGGTTTTTAAAAACACCTAGTAAAATTGGTTATGTGTTAAATTATTCAAATACTCAAGTAAATGAAATACTCTTTAATGATAGTTATGCTGTTGTAGATTCAGGAAATACCAATTATAAGTTTGGAGATATTATTTCTGAAACTGAGTACTATGAAGTAAAAGATAACCAACCTGAAAACTTTGAAGCTAAACGAGGAGCTGAAGCATTTAAGGATTTATTAACAAAAATAGATTTAAAGACTTTATCTGATGAATTAAGAATTAGGCTTAAAAAGGAAAGATCTGAAACACAAAAGAAGAAGATTAATCAAAGATTAAAAATTGTTGAAAGTTTATATCTTTCAGGAAATAAACCAGAATGGATGATCTTAGATGTTATCCCGGTTTTACCTCCAGACTTAAGGCCATTAGTGCCACTAGAAGGAGGAAGATTTGCTACAAGTGATTTAAATGATTTATATAGAAGAATCATTACTAGAAATAATAGACTTAAAAAATTGATTGATATTGGTGCTCCAACTATTATTGTAAGAAATGAAAAAAGAATGCTTCAAGAGGCTGTAGATTCATTATTTGATAATTCTTCAATGTCTAAACCTGCAAAATCTAATAATGGAAGAGCGTTAAAGTCATTAACTGATTCATTAAAAGGCAAGCAAGGTCGATTTAGGCAACATTTACTAGGAAAAAGGGTTGATTATTCTGGTCGTTCAGTTATTACTGTTGGTCCTGAAATGAAATTACATCAATGCGGTCTTCCTAAAAAAATGGCACTTGAGTTATTTAAACCTTTTATTTTCAACAAATTGATTGAAAGAGGTATTGTTACTAATGTTAAATCAGCTAAGAAAAAGGTTGATGAGCAAGAGGAAATAGTATTTGAAATTTTAGAAGATATTGTTAAAGAGCATCCTGTTTTACTAAATAGAGCTCCTACTCTTCATAGATTGGGTATTCAAGCATTTGAACCAATTTTAGTTGAAGGTAAATCAATAAAACTTCATCCCCTTGTATGTGTTGCCTTTAATGCTGACTTTGATGGTGACCAGATGGCTGTCCATTTACCTCTGTCAATTGAAGCTCAGATTGAAGCTCGTGTATTAATGATGTCAACAAATAATGTTCTTTCTCCTGCTAGTGGAAAGCCTATTATTGGCCCTACTCAGGATATGGTTTTAGGTTTATACTATATTACAAGAGAAAGATATTTCCAAAAAGGTGAAGGATTGATATTTTCTTCTCCAGAAGAAGCATTAATTGCATTAGAATATAAGAAAGTTGCTTTACATGCAAAAGTAAAAGTAAGAATTAATGGTAAACTTGAGGATACAACTCCAGGTAGAATGTTATTTTGGAGTGTTACTCCTAAACATGGAGAAACTGATACAGGTAAAGGTTTAGACTTTAGAGATATTAATAAAGTTATTGGTAAAAAAGAAGCTAATGAATTATTACATAAATCTTTTCTTCAAGCTGGCCCTAAAGCTACTGTTATTTTTGCTGATATGATGAAAAATCTTGGATATCAAAAAGCTACTGAATCTGGAATTTCTATTAGTATTAAAGATATGATTATTCCGCCTTCAAAAGCTCAAATACTAAAAGATGCCCAAGATAAAGTTGATCAATTTCAAGTTGAAGTTGGTAGAGGAACTATTAGTCCTGATGAATATACAAATAAGGCTAAAGAAACATGGAGAGAAACAACTGATAAAGTTGCTAGTGAGATAACAAAATATATTGAGAAATATTATGCAGTAAATCCTAAGGATAAAAATGATGTAAGAGAGGAATTGAGTTTTAATCCAATCTTCATTATGAAAGATTCTGGTGCTAGAGGTTCTAATAACCAGATTAAACAGCTTTCAGGAATGAGAGGTTTAATGGCTAAACCTAATGGAGATATTATTGCTACTCCTATTAAAGCTAACTTTAGAGAGGGGCTATCTGCTCTTGAGTATTTTATTTCAACTCATGGTGCAAGAAAAGGTCTTTCAGATACAGCTCTTAAAACTGCGTCGTCTGGTTATTTAACAAGAAAACTTGTTGATGTTGCTCATGATGCGATTATTACTTCTTATGATTGTGGAACTATTATTGGAATTGAAGTTGATATTGATGATAATAGAGAATTAAAAGAACAAGAAAAGAAAAATATTTTTGTTGATAGAATATTAGGAAGAACCGCTCTTGAAGATATTAAAACTATTGATGGCAAAATAATTGTAAGAAAAAATGAAGAAATAAATGAAACTCTTGTTAATGAAATTCTTGAAAATGGTGTAGAAATTGTAAAAATAAGATCAGGATTAACTTGCAGGTCAAGAAAAGGTGTTTGCCGTAAATGTTATGGTAGAGATTTATCAAGAAGAGAGCTTGTTAATATTGGTGAAGCTGTTGGTGTTATCGCTGCACAGTCAATTGGTGAACCTGGAACTCAGTTGGTTATGAGGGTTTTCCACCAGGGAGGTATTGCTACAGGTAGTAGTTTAGATAATATTCATAAAGCCAAAACTGATGGTAAAATTTTATTTGACCGTATTTCAACAATTGTTAAAACTGATAAGTTGGGTAATGAAAAAAGAATTGTTGTAACAAGAAATGGTAAAATATCTCTTATTGATAAAAATGGTAGAGAAAAAGATGTTCTTCCTATTGAGTATGGTTCAATTATTTATGTGAGTGATAATGATAAAGTTAATAAAGATGATAAAATATTTGAATCAGATCCTCATAGAAAGTTAATTATTTCAGAAGTTGAAGGTTATTTGAAGTTTCAAGATTTAAAAGCTGATATTACATTTAGTGAAGAAGCAATGCAAACTAAAGGAGCTACAGGTCTTGAAAATACGATATTAAAAGTTATCCCCTATAAAGGTAAAAAAGTTTATAAGCCAGCAATTGTTATTGTAGATAAAAATGGCGAACCAATAAGAGTTAGAACAAGAAACAATAAAGATGAGTTTGCTGTTTATTACTTAGATGCAGATTATACTATTTCACCAGAAATAAGCAGGCACATTTTAAATCAAGATAAAAATAAACTTGGTGCTCTTATTGAAATAGGTACCGTTTTAGCTTCCAAACCAAAAGCTCAAAGTAAAAACCAAGATATTGTTGCTGGTTTACCAAGAGTTGAGGAGTTATTTGAAGGAAGAAAGCCAAAAGATATGGCTGTTGTTTCTGAAATTGATGGTTTTATTTCTTTTAGTGAAGGAACAAGAACTAAACAAAAATTAAAAATTATTCCAGAAGTAGGTAGACCTAAATTATATGAAATCCCAAGAACAAAAGAAACTATTGTTAAAGATGGAGATTTTATTAGAGCTGGTGAGCCAATTACCGAAGGTGAAATTAATCCTCATGATATATTAAAAATTAAAGGTGAAAAGGAACTTGCTAAGTTTTTAGTTTCTGAAATTCAGAAAGTTTATCGTGGTCAGGGTGTTACAATTAATGATAAACATATTGAAGTTATTGTTAGACAAATGCTTAAAAAAGTTCAGATTACCTCAACAGGTGACAGTATGTTTTTAATGAATGAACACATTGATAAATTCCGTTTTGAAGATGAAAAAGAAAAACTATTAAAAATGGGTAAAAGACCAGCAACAGCAAAGCCTTTATTATTAGGTATTTCAAGAGCTGCTCTTACAACTGAATCTTTTATGTCTTCTGCTTCATTCCAGGAAACAACTAAAGTTCTTACTGAAGCTGCAATTTCAGGAAAAATTGACCATTTAATGGGTCTAAAAGAAAATGTTATGATGGGAAGGCTTATTCCTGCAGGAACAGGTATTGAAAATTATAGCAAACTCGAAATGGAAATTGTTAGATCTAAGGATGATATACTTTAGTTATAATGATTAGATAATATAAAGGGGTATTAATTACTATTGTAGTTGATACCCCTTTTTTTTTGAGGAAGTATTATGAATTTAAATTTTGATAAATATCATGGAACAGGAAATGATTTTGTTATTGTTAATTTTTCAGAACAGGGTAAAAATATATTAAATAAAAAACAAATTATTAAAGTTTGTAAAAGGCATTTTGGAATTGGTGCTGATGGAATACTTGTTTTACTTCCTTCAGATATTGCTGATTATAAGATGAGAATATTTAATCCCGATGGAAGTGAACCTGAAATGTGTGGAAATGGGATTAGATGTTTTGTAAAATATTTATCTGATAAAGGTTTAATAAATGGTAATTTAGTTAAAGTTGAGACTTTAGCAGGAGTTAAAGAATCTAATTTTTATGTTAAAAATAATAAATTTTTTGTAGAAGTTAACATGGGAAAACCCAAATTTGAGGCAAAAGATTTATTTAAAGATGTGTATATAGATAAAAAAATTTCCAATAACGAAAAATTTACTTCAGTATCTATGGGAAATCCTCACATGGTAATTATAAAAGATGATAAAGTTGATATAAGCTATCTTGAAAGTCGTGGTTTGGAACTTGTAAATAATGAATATTTTTTAAATGGAACGAATGTTGAATTTATAACAATGAAGGGTGATAATGAAATTGATATGATGGTTTATGAAAGAGGTGCGGGGATAACTTTAGCTTGTGGAACAGGAGCCTGTGCATCAGTGTCTGCTCTTAAAAAACTTGATAAAATTGATTTTAATACTTGGATAAAAGTTAATTTGCTTGGTGGAAGTTTAGAGATTATGGTTAAGGATAAGTTTTCTGATGTTATATTAAAGGGAGAGGCTGAATTTGTATTTTCTGGTATTATAAATATTTAATTTTCTCCACCACATTCGTGGGAGCTATAGCTTTTTTTAGTAAAAATAATATTTATTTATTTAATATAAAGCTTAAACTTTTAATTTTCTTAAAATTCTATTATAATGAAACTCTAAATTAGGAGGCTTTATGAGATTTTTAACTTTGTTTTTATTACTTTTATTGTTTTTGGTAATATCTTGTGGTGATACAGCTCATTCTAAAACAGAAAGCTGTAGTACTAAAAAGTGTTTTGATAATTCTATTTGTGTAGAAGAAAATGGTAAAGCTATTTGTAAGTGTGATAGTGGTTTTATTTTAAATGAAAATGGTAATAAATGTGTAAGTTCTGATAAATGTATTGATTTTCAATGTAGTGAAAATGAAGAATGTGTTATAGCAGAAGATAATAATCCTAAATGTAACTGTAAATCTGGTTATCAAAAGGAAAATGATAAATGCACAAAGATACCAACAGAATGCAGTGAAATTAATTGTGGAGATTTTCAATATTGTAAGTTGGTTTCTTCTACTCCAACTTGTGTTTGTAACGATGGATATTATATGCAAGGTGGCAGTTGTATTTTTAATTGTCAAAATATAGATGGCTCTAAGCCTAATGCTGATAATAATGCTTGTATTTGTGAAAATAGTAATTACTATATAGATGAAACTCAAAATAAATGTTTATTAAAACAAGGTTGTCATTTAGATGAAGTAAATTGCGGAGAAAACGGAATTTGCGAAGAAGATTTAGAACATGACTGGCGTTGTGAATGTAATGATGGTTATTATTTTAATGGAACAACATGTATAAAGGATAATCCTTGTCAAAATGATGGTTTCCCTTGTGGAGATACTTGTTGTACGGCTTTACAAGTATGTTTAAATAACAATACCTGTGATGATTTACCTGCAAGTAACTGCCAAAATGACAATGAGTGTTCAGAAAATTATTTTTGTGATCCTGTTGCAAATAAATGTATTAAAATGGATGATGATAATGGTTGTATTTTTAAACCAGTATATACAGAAGAAATGAATCCACTAATTGCTTGGGAATGGCCAGGGGAACAAAGCATAGATGCACCTAATTATAAATATGTAATGATGGCTCCTATGGTTGCGAATATTACTGATGACAACAATGATGGTATTGTTAATTTAAAAGATACTCCTGATGTTATATTTTCAACATTTTATGGAAGTCATTATAATGATGGTGGCATTATTCGTGTTATAGATGGAAAAACAGGAATAGAAAAAACTAATTCTGTAGGACTTTCTAAAGTTATTTCTGGGTGGGAACTGGCTGTTGGAGATATAGATAATGATGGGCAAAATGAAATAATCGGATTTAAAGATTTAGGTTCGGGAACAACAGGTTCAAATCCATTAATTGCCTATAAATATGATTTAAATACTAAGAAATTAAAAGAATTTTGGACAGCATCAGGAGATGCAGGTTCAAAGGCTCCTGCAATTGCAGATGTTGACCATGATGGTAATCCTGAAGTAATAGCTCAAAGATATATTATAAATGGTGAAGATGGTTCAACACAATGTACATTTCCATATCCTGCTAATACTTTTCCAATTTTAGAAGATACTAATGGTGATGATATTATGGATGTAATAAGTGGGCAGTATATATTTTCTGGAGATGATTGTAGGGTGTTACCAAATTTAGGAGATAGTACTTTAAATGGATTTCTTGCTATGGCTGATTTAGATTTGGACGGAATACCTGAAATTGTTCTTATAAATAGCGGAGAAGTATTTATTTTTGATACAAATTTGAATAAATTGATAACTCCTTTTTCATTTGGAGATAATGGGGGAGGAACACCAACTATTGCAAATTTTGATGATGACCCAGAATTAGAAATTGCAGTTGCAGGAGAAGATTATTATACTGTATTAGATGTTAATTTAAATCCTATCCCACCAGAAAAAGAAATTGATTTTTTATGGAAACAAGATACAGAAGACCATTCTTCTAGAATGACTGGCTCTTCACTTTTTGATTTTGAAGGTGATGGAATTGCTGAAGTATTATATGCAGATCAGTGCTATTTTAGGATTTATAATGGTATAGATGGTAGTGAAAGATTTAGAATTCCTAATACTAATGGAACATTAAATGAATATCCTATAGTTGTAGATGTTGACAATGATGGTAAAAGTGAAATTATTGTTGGTTCTAATAATTATGGAACTCATAGAGAGTGTCGCCCTTGGGATGCAAATTTTGATATAAGTGGAACAAATGGAATAAGGATGTTTGAATCACCAGATAATTCATGGGTGAGAACTAGGCGTATATGGAATCAGCATACTTATCATGTAACCAATGTTAATGAAGATGGTTCAATTCCTATAAATGAAGAGCATAATTGGTTAACTTACAATAATTATAGATTAAATGTTCAAGGAAAAGGAGTTTTTAATTCTCCAAATTTTGTGATTGAGAGAGTTGACATAGAAAGAGAAGACTGTCCTAAGCTTAAATTTAAATTAAAAATTAAATTTAGTAACCAGGGGTCTTTAAGTGTAAATGTTAATATTCCTATAAGTATTTATAAAAACACAGGAGATGCTAAAGAATTAATAGCTACTATTTACACAACTGATATTTTACTTCCTGGGTATTCCACAACACTAGAATATGATTATATACCTGAAAATCCTGACAGTTTTTATAGCTTGTCAGTAGTTGCAGATGATAAAGGTAATGGAACAGGAGAGTATAATGAATGTAATGAAATAGATAACACTAAGATAGTAAATTTTAAAGGTTCTTATACAGCTTTTTGTAAAGCCGGAATTGGAGAATGTATGAGATTTGCTCCTTATGCTTGTAATGAGAATAATGAATTAAGTTGTAGTGCTGTAGCAGGAGAACCAGTTAATGAAATTTGTGGAGATGGGTTTGATAATAACTGTGATGGAACTATAGATGAAAATTGTGGTTGTGGAGGCAAGTTAGAACAAGAATGTTATCATGCTTCCAGTGATTTAATTTCAGAAAACTCCGAGTGCAAAAAAGGTAAAATGTTTTGTTTAGGAGGTGAAAGTTGGGGTGAATGCACTGGTGACACCTTACCAATTGTAGAATTGTGTAATGGTAAAGACGATGATTGTGATGGTAATATAGATGAAGATTTTACAGGGCTTGGAAATGCTTGTGAAGCAGGTGTTGGAATTTGTAAACAGGGTGGTAATTTTGTTTGTGACCAAAATGGTAATATGATTTGTGATGCAACTCCTCTTGAACCTCAGATAGAAATCTGTGATGATGGACTTGATAACAACTGTAATGGTGTTGCCGATGAAAAGCCTTGTCAGCAA
>JAMOQH010000105.1 GCA_027064085.1 bacterium
GATGAAAAGCATTCCGTTGTATTTGATGAAGCAGAAAATAGATTGCATGCACATAAAGCTATTATGTTGAGATTGATGGGATTAGCTTAAACTACACATCTTATTTTTTCTTGCGAAAATGAATAAATAAAGTTATACTTCATTTATGGAGGTGTTATGACTAGAAAAGAAAAGTTTTATAACATTATCAATAGAAATAAAAAATATCTAAAGAATCTAGGTATAGTTAGAATTGGTATTTTTGGTTCGCTTGTCAGAAATGAAGATATTGAAAATAGTGATTATGATATCCTAGTTGAATTTAAAAAAGAAAGTAAATCCTTTAAAAACTTTATGAATTTATGTGATTTTATAGAAAATAACCTGACAAAAAATTATGATTTAATTACAAGAGATAGTTTAAGTCCATATATTGGTTCATATATTTTAAAAGAGGTTGAAAATGTCCAAATTGCCTCTTGAATATTTAAGGCATATACTAGATGAAACAAAATTTATTCTTAGTCAAAGTAAGAATTTAAAAGAAGATGATTTTTATAATAATCCAGTTTTGACAAGGGCTTTTATAAGAAGCTTAGAAATAATTTGAGAAGCTACTAAAAATATTCCAAAAGAGTTTACAAATAAATATCCTGATATAGAGTGGAAGTACATGGCAAGAATGAGAGATAAATTAATTCATCATTATTTTGGTATTGATTATTTTATTATATGGGATATTGTAATAAGTGAAATTCCTAAATTGAATGATAGAATTGTTGAGATTATTAATGAGAATGAGTGAAATTTTGATTTTTTTAGAACTGCATAGCCTAAAGTCTATTTCGTTACAACTTCAACTACCTTGGCCACGAGTGGCAGGGCGAACACAAGATTCGCCCCTACAAGGTATTTTCCGTTGCCATTTCAACCTTGCTACCGTATCAATACTGAATCAAGTTCAGCATGACCACAGCATGACAGCAAGTTTTCCATGTATTTTCAAGCTATTTTTCTTGATAAAGTAAATGATTAAAGCTATACTACTAGCAACTCTAATTGGAGCTTATTATGGAAACTAAAAATAAATTTAAAAGTTTACCTATAGGAATACAAACATTTAGTGAAATAAGAACTAGTAACTTTTATTATGTAGATAAAACTAGTTTAATATCAAAACTAATAGAAGGAGGTAAAAAATATTATTTTCTTTCTCGTCCACGAAGATTTGGTAAATCCTTATTTTTATCAACTTTAAAGAGTGCTTTTAAGGCTCAGAAAGAATATTTTAAAGGGCTATTCTTAGAAAACAACTGGGATTGGAGTAAAAAATATCCCGTTTTATATATTTCATTTGGAGGTGGAGTAACAGGTGGAAAAGAGCAATTACAAATAAAATTAAAAGAACTCATAAATAGTTGGCGCAGGGAATATAGTATTAATAATTTAGAAAATACATCAATGGAAGGACAGTTTTCTGAAATAATTCAAGTTTTACATGATAAATACAATGAAAAAGTAGTAATTTTAATAGATGAATATGATAAACCTATTTTAGATATGATAGATAAGCCTGATTTAGCTATTGAAGTAAGAGATGGATTAAAAAACTTCTATTCTGTAATAAAAGACGGCGACGAATATTTAAAATTTGTATTTTTAACTGGTGTAACTAAGTTTTCTAAGGTGAGTTTATTTAGTGGATTAAATAATTTAGAAGATATAACTCTACATAAAGACTATGGAGATATTTGTGGATATACTCAAAATGATATAGAGACAGTATTTTTAGAAAGGCTAGAAAATATAGATTTAGAAAAGTTAAAAAAATGGTATAATGGATATAACTTTTTAGGAAATCATGTTTATAATCCATTTGATATTTTATTATTCTTTTCTAATCACAACACATATAAAACATATTGGTTTCAAACAGCAACTCCAACTTTTTTAATAAAATTAATGCAAAAAAACAAATATTTTATTCCTAAACTTGAAAATTTAGAAGTTAGTGAAGAAATCATTGGTAGTTTTGATGTTGATAAAATCAATTTAGAAACCTTATTATTTCAAACAGGATATCTAACTATTGATAAAGTAGTTGACACTCCATTTGGAATTAAAAAATATGTATTAAAATATCCAAATCTAGAAGTTAAAAATTCTTTAAATACATACATTATAGATTACTTAACAAAAGAAGATTCAACAGATAAATTAAAGTATCAAAGCAATATTTACATATCATTTAGAGATGAAAAACCAATATTTTTAAAAGAAACTTTAATCTCATTATTTGCAGGTATTCCCCATAATAATTATCACAATAATTATATTTCAAACTACGAAGGTTATTATGCAAGTGTAATTTATGCTTATTTTGCATCAGTTGGATTAAATATTATTACAGAAGATTCCACAGATAAGGGGAATATTGATTTAACAATACTTCTTGAAGACAAGGCTTATATAATTGAGTTTAAAGTATCAACAAATAAGCCCAAGACCAATACTGCATTAAAGCAAATTCAAAAAATGAAATACTACGAAAAATATATTTATAAATATAATAAAGTTTATAATATTGGTATTATTTTTGGTAAAAGAAAGAGAAATATTGTTAAGTTTAATTATGAAACGGTAAAATAAAATGTAAAGTCGTAGCAGTGCTACGGCTCATTTTATTGTTAAATTTAATTATGAAACGAAAAAATAAAATAACCAGAAATAATATTTATTTTTCAGTAATATTTAAGCTATCAACATATAAATATCCCGTACCATCTGCCTCATAATTATCAGGACAACTATCTACATCACAATGCCCCTTATAAAGCCTAATACCAAATCTTATATATGATAAATTCTCAGGTAAACCTCTCCATATTTCCCCTTTATCAATAAAGCCGGTTACATATTTTAACTGTACCCAGTTATCTATATTTTTAGTAAAGTCATTATCACCAGCAATTCCACTTCCTATGTAAGTATTGTAAACATCATAGGCCTTATAATAGATTTTAGCATCAATATCATAATTTGTGTCAAGTATAAAAAGAGATAGCTCATAATTCTTATCATACTCAACGGCTACAGGTGGAGATAAAAACTCTACACTATCATTATCAGTTTTTAGATACTCAAATCTTTCAACTTTAGCAGAGAAACTGCTTGCCTCTACTTTATTATCTTCTTGAGTAACTTTTAAAGCATCTCCAATCAAATATCCATTGGGTTTTCCCGAAGTCCAGTTATCTATATCAGCATTATCAAGTATAGAAGGCTCTTCACAATAATGACTTTCTGTATTACATGTTGCATTTTCATTTCTACAATCACTATTTTCAACACATCTGCCTTCTGAAATTGCACAATAGTCTATGTCTAAACATTCCTCCCATTCTTTGCAATCTTCTTCGCAAAAAGGAACATAAACAACAATATCATCTTCAGTTCTTGGTAAAACTCTAGCTAATCCATTAAAATTATCTAAAATACCTATCAAAGAATTTAACTTTACAGATAAAGATAAATGATTTAAATATGAAATAGTATCTTTTACATATATCTTCAAGTTGCTATCAAATTGATTTATAAAAATCCAGTGTTCAGGTCTAATATCCCTCAAATTAAATCTACTGTTTAAAATAACATCAATAAGCATAGATTCATAATTATCTAAAGCAGTAAAATAATCTACAGAAATAGGTTTATAAGGCATTTCACCATTTCTTATTAATTGAATATCTGAAATTTTTGTTCTTATTCTTAAATGTCCAATATCTCTATCTAAAATACCCGTAACTTTTATTCTGTCTCCAACTTTTATATCTGTTGCTCCTGCTTCAATAAAGTAAACATATAATCCTGAATGCTTCTCTTCACCAAATTGTATATATAGACCTTTGGGTTGTCTTTGTTGAGAAAGTGCAATTGCCGTTACAATTCCAATAGTTTGAGCTTTTTTATCAATTAAAGACTCATCTGTTTGCAAGTTTTGAATTGTTGTATAAAAAAAATCATCTTTTTGGCAATAACCTTGAGAATTACAAGTAAATTCTTGTTCACAATCGGAATCAATTAGGCATTTTCCAGTGATAAGTTCACATTTATTTGCTATCGTATTGCATGTTTCCCATTCTCTACATGGAGTATTATCACATGAATCTGTTTTTTCTGTACAGTGGTTATTTTCACAGGTTTGGGTTTTAGGACAATCTAAATTATCATTACAAGATCCTTGCTTTAAAATACATTTATTATCCTTGCATTCTTCATAAGAAGCACATTCTTCACTTTTGGTACATTGAGTAACGGTTTCATCTATACATTTATTATTAGAATTGCAAATTTGATTATTGCTACAATCATTTTCAGTATTACAATAGCCTTTTTTAAGTTCGCATTTATTGCTTTCATTGCATACTTGATAATCTTTACATGTTGGATTACAGTTATTATTATTTACTCTATCAGTATCACTACAGGAGATAATTAATACAGAAAAAATTAATATATTAAAAATAAAAAAATAATTTGAAAATCTCATAATCACCCCCAAAAAATAAAGTTCTTATTTATACTAGTAAATTTAAAATAATGCAAAAAATATTGCAAAATTACTAAAATCTACTATAATAAAATAGATATGAGGCTAGAGTACAAGGGTTTGCAATCCATTATGAAGGACAGAAAAAATTATGGAATTAAAAAATATAAACTATAAAATAAATAATAAAGTAATACTAAGCAATATTACTACAAAATTTGAAAATAATGGTATTAATTTAATTATTGGACCAAATGGAAGTGGGAAATCAACTTTGTTGAATATTTTATATCAAATTACTAAACAAACAAGTGGAGAGTTAATAAATAATAAAGAAAAAACTGCATATTTAGGTCAATACAACTCAATATTTCATAAAGTTAATCTGGAATATTTTTTAAAGCTAAACAGATACTTAAAAATAAATACTTTAAAAATTGATGATTACACAAATACTATCATAGAATTATTTTCTTTAAAAAACTTTTTAAAACAATCTTTAACATCTCTTTCAGGAGGAGAAAGACAAAAAGCTATACTTGCCTCTATTTTTCTTCTTGAAAAAGAATATATTTTACTTGATGAACCTTTTTCGTATTTAGATATTTCTGCAAAACTTCAATTATCAAATATTTTAGAAAATAATTTCAAAAATAAAACAATTATTATAGTCACTCATAATTTTAATATATTTAAAAATATAAAAAAAACTATTGCATTAAAAAATGGAAAAATATTTTTTGATGGATATAAACCTGATAATGAAACAATGGAAAAGCTTTTTGATATTGAAGGAAGTAATTATTTTATTGGGAAATGAGCCCAAATCGCCTATCTCTTTTATAAAAATCACTCAAAATTTGATCAAGCTTATCAGTAGTGAAGTCAGGCCAAAAACTTTCTTCAAAAAATAATTCTGCATAAGACAATTCCCATAACAAAAAGTTACTAATCCTTTTGTCTCCACCTGTTCGTATTAATAAATCAACATCTTTACCAAAATTAAAAGTAGAAAGGTTTTCTGTAATTGTATTCTCTGTAATGTCTTTAGGATTTATATTTGATTTTACAATATTTTTAACAGCATTAACTAAATCACTACGCCCAGAATAGCTAAGAGCAAGATTTAATTCCATTACTGAATCTTTTTGAGTATCTCTATCTAGTTTTTTTAATAATGGTTTTACAAAAGGAGGTAATTTATCCAAATTACCAATTGGATGAAAATGAATATTATTTTCTAAGAGAGTCTTTCTTTCAGAAGTCATAAACTCTACAAGTAATTTCATTAATGTTGAAACTTCTGTTTTAGGACGCCCCCAATTTTCTTCTGAAAAAGCATATAGTGTTAAATTTTTAATACCAAGCCTTCTAGTATGAGTAACGATATCTCTAACAATATTTGCACCCTTTTTATGACCTTCAACTCTTTTTAAGTTTTGATTTTTTGCCCACCTACCATTACCATCCATAATAATAGCAAGATGATTAATTTGTGCCATAATTAAACTTTCATTATTTCAGCTTCTTTTTTAGCTAAAACTTCTTCAACTTTTTTATTATATAGATTAATTATATCTTGAATTTTACTTTTAGCCTTTTTGTGGTCATCTTCTGTAATTTCTTTTTCATTTTCTAATTCCTTTAAGTCTTTTAATATATCATGTCTATGGTTTCTTAAAGAAACTTTAATATCCTCAGATATTTTTTTAGCAACTTTAACCAAATTCCTTCTTCTTTCTTCTGTAAGAGCAGGAACTGAAAGTAGGATTTGTTCTCCATTATTGTTTGGATTAATCCCTAAATCAGATGCTAATATTGCTTTTTCAATTGGCTTTAACATAGCTTTTTCCCAAGGCTTAACAGTTAAAACTCTTGCTTCAGGCACAGATATTGTTGCAACTTGTGATAACTCAGTAGCCGTACCATAATAATCAACTTTTATTCCATCAAGCATAGAGGCATGTGCTCTTCCTGTTCTAAGCTTGGTTAATTCTCTATCAAAAGCTTTAATCGCTCCTTCCATTTGCCCTTTAAACTCTACATATAAATCATCTAACATTTTAACCTCCGATATAATTCAACATATTTTTACTATAAATAAATATAATTTGCAAGTTTTATGGTATTTTTAAGCCGTATTTATTGACAATAAATAATTCGTGCATATAATAATAATGTAACATTAATTTTAGGAGGTGATATGGCTAAAGCTAGTAGATTTAGTAAATTTAAGCAAAATACATTAGAAAATTCAGTTTATACAATGTCAGAAAGTTCAAGACTAGCCTTTATCAAAAAAGTTTATGCTTATTTTGGAGCATCTTTGTTTGTGGCATTTATTGGTGCTGTAGTTACAATGAAAACAAGTTTTGTTATCACCGTTTATCAAAACTATTTTATATTTACTATACTCGAATTCGCATCTTTAATTGGATTATTCTTTTTAAGAAAGAAAGAGCCTATTAATAAAATATTGTTATTTACATTTACATTTTTATCAGGAGTTACTTTAGGACCTATGCTAGCAGCTTATGGTATTTCAGGAAATTTTAATCTTGTTATACAAGCTTTCGCTCTAACAGCTATTGCTTTTGGTGGCTTAACCGCTTATGCATGGACAACTAAAAAAGATTTTAGCTACTTAGGTGGCTTTTTGTGGATAGGATTATTTTTATTAATTGGAGCAATAGTTATTAATTTATTTTTTCATTCTATGATAGGAAACACTGTTATTTCTATGATAGGAGTTATACTGTTTTCAATGTTTATCTTATATGACACCCAAAACATTATGAAAAGATACTCTGAAGATGAATATATTATGGGAGCAATTGATTTATTTTTAGATTTTGTTAACTTATTTTTATTTATTCTTTCTTTATTAAGCAATGATAGATAGGTAAAATATGATTATTGATGATAATGATGACATTCAAGATATCAGTGTTTTTGATGACCTTGAGTTTAATGATAAGACAGTTAACAAAGTTGTAACAAAAACAGATGAATTTGAAACCATAGAAGAAATTGATGATTTTGATGATTTTGAAGAAATTGAATTATCCGAAATCATAATTAGGCCTGAAGCAATAAATGATTTAGATGTTTCCAAAGAATTAATTAATGATTCAATTTTAAAACATCTTTATTACGAAGGAGAAATGACTGGGCTAGAACTCGCCAATAAAATGAGAGTCCCTTACAATAATGTTATTGAAGTATTTCTTGATAAATTATTAAAACAAAAGTTTGTTTTTTATGAAGGCGGTAGAGGATTTGGTCGTTCTTCAATGAAATTTGCTCTTTCAGATACAGGAAAAGATGCCGCCAAAAGAGCCTTAGAGTTAAATAATTATGTTGGTCCTCTTCCTGTTTCACTAGATAAATATAAAAAAATGTTTACATCTTTAAATCAGATTGTATCCATGAGATTAAATGTTTTAAAAGATTTACTTTCAGATTTGGTACTTCCTGATAACTTTTATTACAATATTGGCCCCGCAATTAATTCAAATCATTCAATTTTCTTATACGGACCTCCAGGAAATGGAAAATCTGTTGTTGCAGATAAAATTGCAAGAGCCTTAGAAGGAAGTATAACAATTCCTTATGCAATTGAAATTGATGGTCAAATTGTAAAACTATACGATAAAATTTTTCACACAATAATAGAAGAGCACCCCTTAGATAAAAGATGGATTAAAATTAAAAGACCATATGTTTTTGTTGGTGGTGAACTTACCTATAATATGTTAAACTTAAATTTTGATCCTGTTTCAAAAGTATATGAAGCCCCACTACAACTCAAAGCTAATGGAGGTGTATTTTTAATAGATGACTTTGGTCGTCAAAAAGAAGCTCCTTCTTTATTTTTAAATCGTTGGATAGTTCCATTAGAAAATAGATTTGATATTCTAAATTTAAGCAGTGGTAAATCTTTTATTGTGCCTTTTGAACAATTAATTATATTTTCAACAAACATAGACCCAAAAGACTTAGTTGATGAAGCATTTTCGAGAAGAATCAGGTATAAAATAGGACTTCAAAACCCAAATCCTGAAATGTTTTTAAAAATTTTTATAAAGTTATGTAAAGCTAAAAAAGTAAAATATAAACTTTCAGAAATAGAAAGTTTCTTCTTTTACAATGTTAATAATACACCAAAGATTAGAGCCGTTTTACCAAGAGATTTACTAGAAATTATAGAAAAAATCGCAGACTTTGAGGGTATTGAAAATGAAGTTAATTTTTACACTCTTAAGAAAGCAAGTGAAATAGGTTTTATACAAAATTATAGTTATGATTTAAATATCTAAAGCAATAAGACTAAAAATTTAATATATTAAATAAATAAATTTTATTATATAAACTAGTATAATAATTGGAGATAAATAATAAAATAAATTTTACTCATAAGAAATATCAATAAAAAACAAATGAATATTACCACCATAATTAACATCACTTTTATAATAAGAACTATATTCACTTTTTGTAATGCTTTGCTGTAAAGAATAAGCTAAATTCAAAAATAAACTTTGAGTACTATTAAACATAGACAATAACTTAATCTTAAACCCTATTGAATATGACATAATGTCAGTATCTATAGTATTTGTAAACCTATCATGTTTCGTTATTACAGAAGGCCTATATGCAAAAGCAAAATTTAATTTATTATTCTTTAAAAATATAAAAGAATAGCCTAAGCTTAAATTAACTGTATTTCTATACTTAACTAACCCTCTATAACTATTTAAATCTTCTATTTTTAACAAATTAGCATCTGAATTTACTGAAGTAAAAGAATATGGTGCTGGTGCGTTACTCCAGAATTCATAAGAAATATTAAAATGTATTGAAGAATAAATATATTCTTCTAAATTTATACTAAAACCCAATTCAAGCTTAGGCGGTAACCAAACCCCTACTCCTTCAATTAATAAATCAATCTTAGCATCATTTCCTTCCCCGTTGAAATCCTTTAGTGTGATTGAAGCAGGAATTTTATATGGAAGAGATAGTTCTTGCTTATAAATTAAACCAACTGAGTATATATCATAGTTCATAAAAAAAGAAATATTATAAGCCCTTTTGTTTACAACACCTAGATATAAATCTTTTCCTGATATTATAGAATCGTTTGCTGGGTCATCGTCATCATCTGCTCCTAGCTTAAATTGAACATTTGTTGCTCCAACAACAGATACTAATTGGGCAACTCCAATTCCAATTGAAAAATGCCTTAAAAACTTAAACCCTACCCCTAAGTTCATTAATAGAGTTTCTGCATTTGAGTGATATTTATAATATTGATATAACTTTTCATCAAAAACAGATATTTTAGCTACATCATTTTCAATATAATTATTAACAAAACCAATATTTAAAGCATAATTATCAGTATTAAAGATAGGTAGAGTAAAACCTATTGTATAACTTGAATAGCCATCTTGTAACTTTTTAGGACTATCTGTTCTAAAAAACTTTTTTGTACTTTCGCTTCTATTATCTTTTAAATTTATAAATAAATTATATTTAGAAAATTGATACCCGATTCCATTGCTTAAACCTATAAATGGTAATTTTGCTGGATTATAATATGCTGCCGTATAGTCATCTACACCTGAGATTTGAGTACCTCCTAAAGATAAATTTCTTGCATTTATCCCCCAAAAATCCCCTGCATTTGCACTAATATTGACTACAGTTAATATTAATGCAAGATATATAATTTTTTTCATAAAGATACTCCTATTGTTAAAATATCTATTTTATTTGCCATAGAATAAAAAAAAGGCTTTGCTATGGCATTCAAAGTAGCTCCCGTTGTAAAGATATCATCAAATAGTAAAATATTTTTGTTTTTAATGTGTTTAATTTCTTTAATTTCTATATCAAAAATATTTTCTAAATTTTCCTTTCTCTCAAGTTTTGATTTAGTTAAAGATTGTTGCTTTGTATTTTTAATTTTAAATACAGCATTAAAAAGCTTATCTTCATCAATAAATTCTTGAAGAATTTTTAGTGTTTGATTAAAACCTCGTTTTTTAAATTTTTTATTATGCAAAGGTACAGGAACAATATAATCATATTGATTAAAAAACTCTAAACTGTACCTTTTTAGGATTAATTCACTTAATAGCTTACTTAAAGACCTAATATTTTCAAATTTGTATAAATGTATAATTTTTTTTAATATATCATTATACTCCAAAAGAGTATAGACATTATTAAAGTAGAAATTACCATTACTATTTATAAAATTAATATATGGAATATAGGTAATATCATTTAAACAATTGTCGCAGATTAAATCATTACAATTTATTTTATTATCACAAATATAACAGCTGTTCCCTAAAATATATTTTATCATTAATTTTAATAATCATTTGAAAAGAGTAACTTTTTATATGTTAAATCATATTTAAAATCATTTTTAAAATCAGAAAGCATTTTAATTGCTATAGTTTCTTTTCCTAACTTAAGATATAGTAAAGCTTGTGCAACTTTAATAACATTTGAATACTTAAAATCATATTGAGCTTGCTTCACTAATTTCCTAGCTTCTTCTATTTTTTTTAGTTTAAGTAGTGATTTAATTTGTATTAAATATAAATATTCTGATTTAGCCAATTTAGCACTACTCTCAGCTATTTTAAGAACTTCATTATATCTCTTTAACCTATAATTAATATATGATAAATAAAGATAGTTTGAAATATTCCTTTCGGATAAATTTATTGATTTATTAAAATAGTAACTTGCCTTACTAAACTTTTTTAGTTGATAATATAATAATCCTAAATTATTAAAAATAAGAGCCTTGTCTGCATCTTTATTTTTAAGGGAAATTTCAAGATAATTAATTAAGGATTTAATGTTTATATTTTTTATATATATTTTAGTTAATTTATGAGCATTATCTATATAATAATTAGGATTGATAGTATTGAGCTTTAATAGTACTTCTTGAACCATATTAAGATTATTCATTTTAGCATATATACTTGCCAAATAAACATAATACATATTATTATATCTTTCTAGATTTATAATTTGCCTAATTTGTTTTACAGCATCTTTGTATTTATTTTGAGCCATATATAGTTCTAACTTTATAAAATAATTATACTTATCAATATTTTTTCCTGACTTATCAAATTGTGAAATTAGTATATTAGCTTCTTTATACTTTTTTTGTTTAATCCTTATTAAAATCAAATTAAACTTAGCAACTCTATTATCCTTTTCTATACTTAATACTTTTTGAGAATATTTAATTGATTTTGCTAGGTTTTGTTTCAAACGATAGATAATTGCAATATTATTTAAAACAGAAATCTTATCTTTTTTTGATAATTTAAATAAAATATTCTTTTTTATTCTTTTTAAGATTTTAAGAGCTAGATTTTTATTATTTTTATATTGATATAATAATTCAGCATATAGTATGTTAAATTTATCTAAACTATTCTTCTTATCCTTGCTTAATTTATTTAATATAAGAAATGCCTTATCATAGTATCCTATTTTTAAAAACAATCTAGCTAATACATATTTAGAATATTTAGTATCCATCTTTTGATAATAGGAAATAGCTTCTTTAAAATTTTCTGAAACAATAAATGTTTTTGCTAATAACTCTTTTGCTACAGATAACCTATCATCGCTCTTAATAGAAATTTTTAAGTATTTTATTGTTTTGTCTATCTTTTTAGAATTAAAATAAAATCTTGCCAATAAGTAGTTAGAAATAGCATTATTAGAAACGATATTTTTAGTTTCATTAGCATAATTAAATGAATCAACAAAATGTTCTAATTTAAGACTTAATGCACTTAATGCATTATAATATAGCTCATTATGCTTTTTAGTATCTCTTATTGACTTTAATATTTTTAAATACTCTTTTAAGGTTTTGTTATCTTCTATTTTTATGTCAGAAAAAGAAATACTTAATACTAAATAGTAAAAAGCATCATATTTTAGAGGATTTTTAATTAAAACCTCCTTAAATTGATTAACTGATTTTATATATAAATTGCTTGAATTTGAATAAAAATTCTGAATTGCTTTAGCATAAATAAGGCTATCATTACTTTTAGTTACAATTATATTTTTTTTCCACTTTTTTATATGAGACTGGAGTAAATTTACTTGTTTCTTTTTACTAACACTCCCCTTATCAACAATTATATAATCATTATTAGTATATTTATCTAACAATGTTACAATTACAAAAGCAATTAAAACTAATATCACTCCAGTAACTAAATACTTTGTAACATTGCTATTATTATTTTGTTCTTTAAAAAAGGGGAGTAATTCAGAATGACTTTCTATTGTTTTCCAATCATCACCATCTTTTGAAAATAAGAATTCTTTCGTTATTTTTCTTTTTTTTATTTCAAGTTTTATTTCATTAATAGTAAATGGACCAAGAAAACTACTACCCTTTTTCGCACTATATAAACCTTTGTTCTGTTTAACATTAGAAATATTAGAAACATTAGAAACATTAGAAACATTAGAAACATTAGAGTCTTCAAGTCCAATTGCAACATTCTCTTTTTTATTTTGAGATAATTTCTCTTTTATTGCTTCTTTTTGTAGACTATCTAAATCAATATCAGGTAACTCTTTATTGATTGGTTTATATTTTTCAGAAGTAGATGCATCAAATTCATTACTATTAATTTGTTTATTTTTAATAGATTCAATAAAATCTACTGTAGCCTTATTATCTTCAAATGGATTAGCTTCTTTTGCTTTTATTAATTCATTTTTTTGAACGAATTTACACTTAGGACACTGAGTTTTTATTGAAGTTTTACCTGCAATTAATTCATCTTTTATCTTGTAAGTAGACCCACATTCTTCACATATAATTTTCATATATTACAACCTAATACATTAGTATAATAATTCAGATATTTTATGAGTTATTACAGTTAAATTTTCTATTGAAACTTGAAGATTATATGCACTTTTTTCTTCAAGAGATTTCTCTGCTTCTTCTATTTTATTTTTTAATTCTTCTTTTTCTTCATCAGGCAACATATTACCTAATTCAAGTAAGTTATTTGCTGAATATAGTAAACTCTCTAATTCATTGGATAATTCAACTAATTTTTTATTTTGAGAATCAAACAATCTATTTTTTTCAGCATCTTCTATTATTGTATTAATTTCAGACTCTTTAAGCCCTGATGCCGCAGTAACTTTAACAACTTTTTCTTCGCCTGTTCCTAAATCTTTTGCTGAAACTTGTAAGATTCCATTTGTATCAATATCAAATGATACTTCAATTTGAGGTACACCTTGTTTTGCAGGTGGTAATCCAGTAAGTTCAAAATCTGCAAGTAAACGATTATCTTTTGTAAATTCTCTTTCACCTTGATAAACTTTAATTGTAACAAAAGATTGATTATCAACAGCAGTAGTAAATATTTCACTAAATCTAATAGGTATTGTTGTATTCTTTTCAATTAATTTGCTAAACAATCCACCCTTAACCTCTAATCCTAGGCTCAATGGAATAACATCAAGTAAAACGACATCATTAACTTCTCCAGAAAGTACTCCACCCTGAATAGATGCTCCAATTGCAACTACTTCATCTGGGTCTATTCCGTTATGAGGCTTTCTATTAAAAAAATTCTCAACCTTTTCATATATTTTAGGAACTCTAGTCATTCCTCCAACCAACAATACTTCATCAATGTCATCAATAGTCATATCAGCATCTTTAAGAGCTAGTCTACAAGGAGCTAAAGTACTTTCAATTAAATCACTTACTAATGATTCAAACTTATATCTCGTTAACTCTAAAACTAAATGTTTTGCTCCTGTATCATCAGCAGTTATAAACGGAATATTTATCTCTGTTTCTAAAACAGATGACAGCTCATGCTTTGCTTTTTCAGATGCTTCTTTTATTCTTTGTATTGCAGTTTTATCCTTTGATAAGTCAATACCCGTTTCATTTTCAAAATGTTCTAATAAATGCTTCATGATTCTCATATCAAAATCTTCACCACCAAGCATAGTATTACCATTTGTTGATTTAACCTCAAAAACACCATCTTCAATAGTTAATATTGAAACATCAAATGTTCCTCCACCTAAATCATAAACTACTATTGTTTGAGCTTTATCATTATGAAGACCATAAGCTAATGCTGCAGAAGTAGGCTCATTAACAATTCTTTTAACATCTAAACCAGCTATCCTTCCAGCGTCTTTTGTAGCTTGTCTTTGGCTATCATTAAAATAGGCAGGAACAGTAATAACAGCATCAGTAACCTCTTCACCAATATAGTCTTCAGCTACAGCTTTTAATTCTCTTAATATTTTTGATGATATTTCTTCAGGAGAGTATTTTTTATCATCCACTTCAACCCAAGCATCTCCATTATTGGCAGAAATAATAGAGTATGGAAGCATTTCTCTAAGTAATTCTACTTTAGAATCCTCAAATTTTTTACCAATTAATCTTTTCACTGAATATATGGTTCTTTCACTATTTGTTGCAGCTTGTCTTTTAGCTATTTGCCCAACTAATTCTTCATTATCTAAAAATGCAACAACAGAAGAAGTTGTTCTACTTCCTTCACTATTTGGAATAACAATAACCTCGTCACCTTCAAGGACGGTAACGCAACTATTTGTTGTACCTAAATCTATACCTATTATTTTTGACAAAATGAGCTCCTATTACTTAGTTTTCTTACTTACAATAACTTTTGCAGGTCTTAACAATCTTTCTCCAATAAAATATCCTTTTTCATATTCTGTAACAACGGTATTATTAGGTAATTCATCATTCTCTACCATTTGTAATGCTTCATGTTTTGTGGGATCAAATATTTCATTTAAAGAATCAAAAGCTTTGACTGAATTTTTATCTAAGGCATCTTGAAACTGTTTGTAAACTAGTACAACTCCTTCAACAAGCGGATTGTCATTTTTCTCTTCTTCAGAGACATGCTCTATTGCTCTTTTTAAGTTGTCAACAACAGGTAAAAAATCCTTTAGAATAGAAGTAACAGCATATTTTTTCATATCTTCAACTTCTTTTTTAGTTCTTTTTCTTAAGTTTTCAATATCAGCTAATGTTCTAATATATCTTTCTTTTATTTCTTTAACATCTTTTTCAACTTTTTCATTTCTTTCTTTTAAAACTATATTCTGCTTTTCTAGAGCTTTTATAATTTCATCTTTAATATAATCTTCATTATTATCTTCTTTGCTACTTTTAATATTTTCATTTACTTCATTTTCATTCAAGTTAGCTTCTCTATCTAAGTTATTAACACTACCAAGGTCTTTACTTTCTTTTAAAGTATCTTTGCGTTCTTCTGTCATCTAAACCTCCTATAATTCAGACTATTTTATAATAACTCACTCCTATTGTCAATTTTTTAATCAATAGAAACTTCAAATATCAATATCCGTAGATATATATAATCATTAAAATCACTATTTCAAGTATAAAAGCTCTATTTTTATTAATATTATAAAAAAACAATGGAATAAATTCTAAAAAAATATATTATATATACTAATACTTATTTTGGGAGATAAAATGAGAGTCTATATATCTATATTAATGTTTTTTACAATTAGTTTTAATATTTGGGCTATTGAGAGTGTAAAATCTGATACCGGAATTAAAAACACCATGAGAATAGAGCAAAAACTTAATGTTCAGCAACTTTACAAAACAGATATTAAACCTATGGCAATAACTAATGAAGTTAAAGATAAAGGAATAATGGCAGATGGTTTATTCTGGGCATTTTTAATTGTTTTTATAGGTGGCTTTTTAACAAGTCTTACCCCTTGTGCATTTCCTGTAATTCTAATTTCAATGCCTGCTCTTATGAAAAAGGAGGGGAGTAAAAAATATAAGTTTTCAATATCACTAACCTATGTTTTAGGAATTGCAACGATGTATGCTTCTTTGGGGATATTTGCAGCTTTAAGTGGTAGTGCAATAGGTGCTTTAATGCAAAATCCATGGGTAATAGGTGGTTTTATAGTATTTTTTATTGCAATGGGCTTGTCATCTTTGGGAGCTTTTATACTGCAGATGCCAAGTGGTTTAACTACTAAAATGACAGGGGCATCAGAAGGAAGTGGTTATGTAAAAGCATATATTTCAGGATTATTTTTAGGAATAATTGCTGCTCCATGTGTTGGTCCTGTTTTGGCTGGTGTATTAGCTTATATTGCTCAAACAAGAGATGTCATGCTTGGATTTTTATTATTAACAACATTTGCTTTTGGAATGGGAGTTTTAATTTTAGTAATAGGTACATTTTCTCCTAAATGGAAAAGTGGTGCATGGATGGAAAAGGTAAATACAGTTTTTGGTATTTTGTTATTTTTTGCTGCTTTTTATTTTTTGAAAGATGTTCTCCCAATAATAAACACTCCGTTTAATAAATTATATTTAGTAATTGGATATAATACAATTATATTTTCATTAATATCACTTGTGGTAATAATTGTAGGCTATTTTGTTGGGCCTTTTAAATTTGAAGAAATGTTTATGCTTGATGGTATTGAAAAATTAAGGAAACTTCTTGGAGCTCTTATTGTTGCAGTTGGTTTGTTTATGCTTGCTGGAGTATTTTTGTTTTTCAAAACAGAAACAAAATTTCACTGGGAGCATCCAAATATAGCAATGATTAAAAATGATAGTAATTTTACTAAAATGGGTATACCAAAATCACTAATAGAAAAAGCTAAAAAAGAAAAAAAAGGAATAATGATAGATTTTAGTGGTCAAGGTTGTGCAGCCTGTGCAGAATTAAAAAGACATACATTTAGTAATGAAGATGTTGCTAAAAACATAAAAGAAAATTTTATACCTATCTATTTACATTATGAAGATAGTGATGAAGATGAAGTTGTATATGCTCCTATGGATAATGCTTTTAAGGTAAATTATCAATGGCCGACTGTCATTTTTATAGATAAGGCAGGCAGATGGAGAAAAGATCTAACATTAAAAGGCTTTGAAAAAGCTGAAAAATTCTTAAAAAGAATTAAAAAAGTTCAGTAAAATTTAAAATTTCTAAAAAAAATTTAAAAAAAACTATTTACTTTTTAAAAACAGTGCTCATTTATATGGTTGTAACAAGGCGAAAGCCTATATTAATGATGTTAGTTTAATATTTTATGGAGGTTTCTTATGTATCTATTCAACAAGAATTTACCAACTTTTTTTGAAACACTAGAAAGAGTAACAAGAGAGTTTGAAGATTTTACAAACAATTACTCTGTGTCTGAAACAACCGCTCCTAAAATTAATCTTTATAGAGGTAAAGATGGAGTTGTTTTAACTGCAAAAGTAGCAGGTGTTGATCCTAAAGATTTAGATATCTCTATTGTGGGTCAAACCGTTACAATTAAAGGTAATTATAAGTCTGAAATTGATAAAGAAAAAGCTTCCTTCCATAGAAAAGAAATTAAAGAAGGAAATTTTACTAGAACTTTAGAATTACCCTTCAAAGTTGAAGTAGATAAAGTTGAAGCAGAATTTGACTCTGGTATATTAAAAATAAATATGCCTCAAGCTGATTCTGATAAACCTAAAAAAATTGCCGTTAAAAGTAAATAATTTAACTAATATTTAAGGAGAACAAGTAATATTTGTAGGAGGATAAAATGACTAATAATTTACAAAATATGAATAAATCAGTAACACCAGAAATGACCAAAAGTGAAGTTACATATTCACCTAATGTAGATATAGTAGAAACAGAGAAAGAAATTGTTTTAACTAGTGAACTTGTAGGAGTAGATGAAAAAAATCTAGATGTAATGCTTGAAAACAATGTATTAACAATTACTGGTAAAATGAAGGATGAAAAACTTGAAGATTATGAGTTAATCTACTCTGAATATAGACCTGTAAAATATGAAAGAAGTTTTACCATTAGTGATGAATTTGATAAAAAGAAACTTAAAGCAACATTAAAAAATGGATTATTAACAGTTTCTATCCCTAAGGCAGAAAAGGCCGTGGCAAAAAAGATTGCCGTTAAGACATTATAACAAGGTTTGATATTTATAGAATTTCTTTATTTAACTTTATGATTTCATCTATTATATAAGGGGAGGGAATGGTTAACTTAATACTCCCCTTATATAGTTTTTTATTTCTTACAGCCTTAATTTGAGGGTATTTGTTCCAAATATTTATATTTGCCCCATAAGTTAAATCAATTATTATATCTGGATTTAAATTTATTACATTTTCAATATTAATTTTAGGATATTTTTTAGATTTTATTATATTTTTTAGATTTAAAATAGATAAATAATCATTCATAAAATTATCACTTCCTACAACAAATAAGTTATTTAGTGCATTTTTACTTCTGTCTATTATAATTAAAACCTTCTTTTGTATTTTTATAGCTTTAGAAATAGATAATAAAGGAGCAAATGGAATTTCTTTATTTTTAATGTTTAAAAGTTTGGCTATTTTAGCTATTTCAGGGTTTATATCACTAAGCCTTCTGATACTAACAATATGTGTTCTTATTTTTTTTATTCTTTTTATTTTTTCTGCAATATTTTTTTGTTCTTTTGTTAAAAAAACGACATCAGGATTTAAAGAAATCAACTTTTCATAGTTGATATTCATTAAATCTCCAATAATTACAGCATTACTAGGTTTTTTAGAGAATTTATCAACAGCTATAACATTATTTTCATAATTTAAATAATACATTATATCTGTTAAATTAGGTGCTAATGTGATAACTTTTTTAGTTTTAGCATTAATGCTAAAACTTATTACAACAGTAAAGATTAAATAAATAAATTTCATTTTACCTTAATAATTAAATTTTCACAGTTGTGAAAATTCCACAATTGTGGAGAGATAATTATAAAAATTTCATACTTAAATCTGAAGCAATAACAGAATGTGTCAACGCACCACTTGAAATCACATCTATATCTAGTTTTGCTAATTTGGGAAGCCTATCTAGCGTTACATTTCCACTCACTTCAATAATGATGTCTTTATTTGCATTTCTTATAATTTCACTAGAATTTTGCATCATTTCTATAGTCATGTTATCAAGCATAATAATATTTGCACCACTTTCAACAGCTTCTTTAACTTCTTCTAAGTTAGTAACTTCACACTCTATTTTCATTGTATGAGGAGCCTCTAATTTAACCTTTTTGATTGCATTTTTAATACTTCCAGCTGAAATTATATGATTTTCTTTAATCAGGATAGCATCACTAAGCCCCATTCTATGATTAAATCCTCCACCCATTCTTACAGAATATTTATCTATATACCTAAATCCAGGCAATGTTTTTCTTGTATCAACAATTTTTATTTTACTGTTATTTAGAGTTTTTACAAATTTAGCTGTTTTAGTTGCAATTCCACTCATTCTTTGCATAAAATTTAGTATAGTTCTTTCTGCTGATAAAATAGATATTGCATTTCCTTCAAAAGTAACACATTCAGTACCCTTTTTAATTGATTCTCCATCTTTAATTTTAATTTCAAATTTTACTGAATCATCAATTTTATCTAAAATAGGCTTTACTAAAATACCTCCAGAAAAGACTATATCTTCTTTAGCAATAATATGTGCTTTTATTATTTTATTTTCTTCAACTGTATATATTGATGTCATATCACTATTTATAATATCTTCTTCTAATGCTAAATCAATCAACTTAATAATCGCGGGTGACACAAAAAAATACATTTTACTCCTTATTCACAAATTCCACCATAAACAACATAATCAGGATTTAAATCTTCAACTAAAATATCTTCCACCTTGCATTGAGTTGTCCCAACATCATTACATTGAGAGTTTTTAGTACAAGCATGAGAACACTTATTTGTATTCATATTGCAGATTTGAGAGCTACAATCACTATCTTTCGTACAAGTTTGATTTAGTGGGGTATAACCTTGTTTTTTCTCGACACAAATATATTCAACACCAAATTTATTTGGATTATCTGCTTTTGGTTTTATATTTACTGGATTTGAAATACATGTTTTACCTGTATCACATAAAGAATCAGAATCATTTCCATTTATATTACAATTTGTAACATTAGTATTTTCATGCCTTGTAATACAAACCCCTCCATATACAGCTCTTGAATACTGAACTTCATCTCTTAGAAGTATCCTTTTACAATAATTATCTCCTTCACAATCACTTGAGCGTTCACAATAATTTCTACATCTACCAACTCTATTATCTTCACATAAACCGTTACCACAAACACATAAGTCTGTATCGCAAATTTGGCTATCATTATTACATAATTCTCCTTCAGATGAATATGCTTTATTTGATGTTGGTGTCAATACTCCACATACTCCTGATGCACTATCTCCTGATTTGCCTTCGGGTAAGTCTTTTAGTAGTGTAAATTTTGGCAAACACTGATATGATTTTCCATTAACTAAGTTAGTTGGGCAATCATTTTTACCACCACATTCCGAAGGTGTTTCTTCAGTAGAATCCAAATACTTACATACTCCTAAATAATTTAAATCTATTAACTCTCCGTCTCTATTATTATGTATAATTTCACCTGACATCAAATTTTCATAACTACAATAAGCATTTATCCCACAATCAGAATCAGCTTTACAAGTTGTTGTACAAAGAGTTTGGTTGCCACACATTCTGCCTTTACAATCAGAATTAAGCGAACATCTAGATCTTAAATTAGAACTTGCACTATTATCCTGAGGCCTGCAATAACTTAGTTTTGGGCCAGGTATTTCCTCTGGAAGCACTTGATATTTATAAGTAGTAGCAGAACACTTATAATCTTCCCCTAAAACAGAACACTCATTGTCATTTTCACATTGAACAAGACATATATTTAAAAATAAGTCCTTGTCCGTGTCTGGTAAATGATAAGCCAATGGAATACATTTTGTTCCTCCTGTACAAAAACTATCATCTTTACATTGCCCTGTACAAAAACCTTTTATACAATGTAGCCCTGTTGCACACTCTGAATCATTACAATTTTCATTACATGGCTCACCTTGTTGCTTATTTTCTCTTTGACAATATCTAAAAACTCTTTGACAATAAGAAATATTAATATCTAATTTAGTACCTGCTTGAACTTCAAAATCATAATAAGTTACCATTTCACAAAAATATCTTTCGTCTAAGCCATATCCAGTATAGGGGTCAGCACAATCTTCATCTATTGTACAACCATCACAACCTCCTACAGTTGCACACAATACCGGATTGTTTCTATCTTTTGTTAACTTTAAACCTAGACAATATGGGCCTTCTTCAACTTGATCATAAATACATATATTTGTTGGAAAATTACCAAAAGAATTAAATCCATCTTTACAATCTTCATTTACAACACAACAAGAACCAGAAACGCCTCCATTTTCCAAGCTTTTACTTTCCCCCTCTTGTAAGATTGGTCTGTTATCTGAACAAGTAAAAGAACATTCACCACTATTACACATTCCCCCATCATCACATCTCCCGTGCGGATATTGGGTGCTACAAGGTTTTTTAACACAATCACCACTTATACATTCTTCATCCCAAGAAGTACAAAACCCATTAGTAAACAAACTAGAACATGCTTGACTTGTTGGATCTGTACAAGCATTATTATAGCAAACATAGCCTTCTGTTGAACACCAGCCATTAGGTTGCTGTTCCGAACATTCATTTAAACATATTCCTTGAATACATTTTTGATTTGTACCTTCACAAGGACCATTGGGATTTTCTGCTCCACAAGGAATTTCTTCACAATTTCCATTATTACAATAAAAATATTGCTCACATGAGCCATTAGGAAATGTTTCTGAACACTGTTCAATACAATCTCCATCTAAGCAACCATAACCTAACTCAGAACATACACCAAAAGGATAATTATTACTACATTGAAATTTACATTCACCCTCAATGCATATTTTATATTTATCCTGACATGCTCCCGTTAATTCAGTTGGGCTACATATAGGTTTACAGTAACCTTCAACACAAGTTTTATTTTCATCTTCACAGTATCCATCTTTTACCGTTTCAGAGCATTTAAATTTACATTCACCCTCAACACACTTTGTTCCAATTTCTTCACAAATTCCAGTGGGTCTAATCTTGCTACATCTATAATTACAATTTCCCTCAAAACAAACTTGGTCTTCGTACTCACAAATTCCATTGGTTACAACAGAAGAGCAAACTCTTTTACATACTCCTTGATCACAGAGCTTACCTACTTCACACACACCATAAAGATTATCTTGACCACATAACTCATACTCAAAATAACATTTATTAAATTTACATTTCTTAGTAGAATCACAAGCTCCATTTGGATATTGTTCACCACAAGAGAATTGACACTCATAATTTTCAGAATTACTATCAAGAGCACATGTTTTTCCTTTTGCACACACTCCATTTGTTACAATATTACTACACTTAGCACTATCTTTAATACAAGTACCATTAATACAACTATATTCATTTTGACAAGCACCGCTTGTATGATTCTCGTCACATTTATATTCACAAAGACCTCTTTTAGTACAAATCATATTTTCATCAGCACATGTTCCATTTAAATTATTGAAACTACATCTTCCTTCAACACATTTAAAACCACCATTTTCAGTATCTTCAACACATGCCTCCGTTTTATCCTCACAAGGTGCAAGAATTGTTCCACACTTACTATCTTTAGGGATACAATTCCCCTTATAACAAGTATCACCATCCTTATCACACTGTCCAAAAGGTGTTTCTATTGTACATTTTATAGGTTCAACACTAATATCTCCATCATCTTTTTTACAAGATTGTAAAATAACTGATAAAATTATAAATAAATAAATAAAAATTTTATAATTATTCACAAACACCTCCGAGTATCCAATTAGACTGATTCTCATCATAAACTGCTGGATAATTAGTATTACATGTTTCTGTACCTACACCTATACATTGGGCATTGCTTGTACAAGCAGTTACACATTTATTACTTAGTTTTGAACAGATATTAGATTTACACTGAGTATCATTACTACAGTTAGCTCCAAAAATCCTTCCTGCAGGATTTTCAGATACACATAAATATTCAACAGAAAATTTCCATGGAGCATTAACATCAGCATGATTATTTACTGGATTTAACACACAAGTTTCATTAGCTAATGCACATTTTTCAGTGGTACAATCACTTAATGTTGAAGCGGGAACAGGTACACAAACACCTCCAAACACTTCTTTATTGTTTCCTGTTTCTAAAGCACCATCTCTAAGCTGAATTCTTCTACATATTTGTTTTTGAGGTGAATTATTTATTTCTATCGTTGAACACTCTGAAGTTTCAGAGCATAATTCCCTACAAGTTCCCACTTCATTTGTTAAACTTAATGTATCATCAGTACAAATAGAAGTATCACAGTATTGATTTGGAGAATGACAAGGCCCCCCTTCCAAAGACACAACACCTAAACCAATATCCCTAATACCACAAACACCTCTAACAGTATCAGCATCATCAATATAAGCTAAGCATTTATAATTCCTATCTCTTCCCGAAACAGTAACTATTTCAGTAGGACAATCTGAAGAGGAAGTACAGATATTTTTTCTAGTGATGCCTTGTGCAAGATACATACATACTCCAAGATAATTAATTGTTTTTGAATTTTTAATTAAAGCTTTGTTATAGTCACAGTATCCATTTGTTCCACAATCATCATGTATTAAACAAGGTTCACTACATTTATGTTTAACACATAAGCTAGATGAACATTCTTCATTATTATCACAATATGTATTCTTAATTTTTCCAGATCTTTTATTACCACAAGTTGAAAACAGAGGAAGATTTTCATCATTTAAATCTTTTTTGTTATAATAATTATTACACTCATTTTGAGAAATCTTACAGTCTTTATTACTTGTACAAACATTTCTACAAACATTAGAATTTACTTCGTTTGTATACCCTGGATAATTTTTATCTTCTGAATATAACTCACATACTAGCTGCTTCCCATTATTTACAGTAGGACATGTTGTATTTTGATTACATTCTTTAGTACAAATACCATCTATACAATGTAATCCATAAATACAATCCGCATCACCACAGCTTTGGTCACAATATTGTCCCTCCATCTTATCTCTTAAAGCAGCACAATTTTCCTTTGCTCTTTCACAAAATGAAATATTTATATTTTCAATTTTATCAAAATACGATGAACAATAATACTTTTGAGTACTACTTTCATTTGGTAAATATGGATAAACATCATTACAATCATCATCGTTTCCACAAATATTATCACCAATTTTATTACAGTATTTACCTCTTGAGTTCCCATCATCAACACATCTATTATTACTTGGAGTTGAGATATTTTCCCCTTGGCTTAAACAATCCTGATTTGTGGTACAACAAGCAGTATAACTTGATTCATTTGGTAAATCTTCTTTATTTATACAACCATTAACTTCAGGAGTTTCTCCTTGTTTACAAAGTATTCTTCTATAATCTTCACACATAGAAAAACATTCCCCTGTTATGGTATAACAAATTTCATTAGCATTTTCACACCTACCAGCAAAATCAATAGCACAAGGCTTCAGAACACATTCATTCGCAATACATTCGAAATCATTATCACTACAATATGTACCATTCATTTCTTCACATGGTATTTGAATTTGTGTTTTGCAACTTCCTTCAAAGCAATGCTTATCATCATTACACCAACCATTAAGCTCATCTGCAGAACATGGTTTTACACAAGTTTCATTAACACATCTTTGTTCAATACTATCAATTTCAGGACAATACCCATGAGGAAATTGTTGACTACAATCTCTTTTCTCACAAATACCATTATTACAGTAATATGTCTCATCTTCACAAACTCCTGATTTATGATCAATATCACATGGATCTTCACATTGCTGATTTTTACACCATTGAACGCCCTCACAGTAGCCATCTGCTACAGTTTCTTCAGTTTCCTCTGCACCTTCAGGCAATTCGCATGCCTTTTTGCAAGTTCCAGCTTCACATCCACCATATTGACCAACATCATCAGTATCACAATGACCATTAGGATGGTTGGTACTACATTTGAAAACACAATTTCCATTAACACAATCTTGATCAATCCCAAGACAAACTCCTTGAGGAGCTTGAACAGAACACTTAGATTCACATTTATAAGAGTTACTACCTTCTTTTTTTATACATACTTTAGAAGAAATGCATTCTCCATTAATATTATCATCACCACATTTGTTATCAGTATGCAAGCACTCACCCTCAATACACTCTTCACCTTCATTTGGACAAGGCATTTTGCTATATTCGGGTTCTTCTTCTTCTGATTTATGACAAAGGGTAGTACATTTATAGTTTCCATCATCTTGTATTGTACATTTATTTTTACTATTACATTTTCCATTTGGATTATTAACAGAACAAATATTATTTTTGGGCAAACAAACTTCATCAAAACATATATCGTTTTTATCAGTACAACCTCCAGTAGGATACTCTGAAGAGCAAGGCTTCTTACAATAACCATGAAAACAAGATTCCCCCTCAGTTGAGCAATAACCATTTAAATTTTTTATTGTACATCTACCTTCAACACATTTATATTCTCTTGTTGCTTCATCTCTTTGGCATTCATCTCCACTATCACAAAAAGCATCAAGTGCGCCACCACATTTTAGAGTTTTGTCAATACAACTTCCTTTATAACATCTTTCGTTCTGATTCTCACAAGGGGCAAATTGATTAGTTTTAGAACAATATGTTGGTTTAAAGGCATCATCTTCTCTTTTGCAAGAAATGATTAAAAATGATATTGAAACTAATAAAAAAAAATATTTCATAGATACTCCTTTTAAGTAAACACTACTATTTTTGATTATATAGTATATAGGATAAAAAATCAAAATATTACTAAAAATAGAATATTTTAAATAGATTCATATAGTAAATTGTATTATTTTAAGAATTATTCGAACTTATTTTAAAGAATTAGTTGGTGCTTCAAAACCACAATCACACATCCAAAACATTCCTGATGCCTTTGAACTTCTTGCCATTTTCACGGCCTTTAAAATAGCTCCACATTTAGGACATTTTTTATCATACATTCCTGCTTTTGTAGTTGTTGAGATTTTAGCTGCTTTTTTAGGTGCCATATTTTCCTCCGATTATAATCAAAATCAATAAAAACTGCTTATAACATAATTTAATGAAAATTTCAATTTAAAACACTCAAATATTCTAAAAATAAGTTAAAATACAAATAAATAAGAAAAAAATAAGTTTTGATTGACAGAATTTTTTATTTTATAGTATACTATTCAATGAATTATTATGGAGGATATTTTGGCAATAGATTATAATATGAAAATTCTTATAGTTGATGATTTTTCAACAATGAGAAGGATTGAAAAAAATATATTAAAACATATTGGTTATACAAATATTGATGAAGCTGGAGATGGATCTGAGGCATTACAAAAGTTAAGAGCTAAAAAATATGATTTTATTATTTCTGACTGGAACATGCCCATAATGGAAGGAATTGAATTATTAAGGGCAGTAAGAGCAGATGAATCATTAAAGCACTTACCATTTTTAATGGTTACTGCAGAAGCTGAAAAGGCATCTGTTCTATTAGCTATTAAAGAAGGTGTTAGTAACTACATTGTTAAACCTTTTACCGAGGATGTTATTAAAGCTAAAATTGAACAAATTTTTAATAAAAAATAACATGATGAAATATGATGGATAAAAAAAATAGATTAAAAAACAAAGCAAATAGCTACTTTGACCGAGCTAACTACAAAAAGGCTATAGCCGTTTTTGAAGAAATTTATGCTCTTGATGAATATAATGAAAAAATAATGTTATTAAGAGCAGCTAGATGCTATGAATTAATAAAAGATAAAAGGAAGGCAATACTTATTTATATTAGAGTTGCAAAAGAATATGCTGAATCGGGTTTTTTATTAAAAGCTATTGCATCTTTAAAAAATGTTTTGGAACTAGAACCTAATCATATTGAAACTCAAGAGTTAATTGCTGATTTATATGCTAAAAACGGTAAGATTTATGAAAAGAAGAAGCCAAAAGTAAAATCATTTATAAAAAACGATACTTCCTTTAAGACCAAAAAAGCAAAAATAATAGAAGAAGATATTACGGATGCGGAAGATCTTATAATAGAGGGAGATTTTATCGCTAAAGAAGATGATTTTTCTGAAGAAGAAATTTTTATAAATCAAATAACAGAACCCATTCCTCCAGTTATGCAAGATGTTATTGATGCATCAACCCTATTAAAGCCTTTACCGGAAATACCTTTATTTTCAAAATTAGATAAAGAAGCTTTTATTCATTTAATGAATAAAATAGAATTAAAAAAATATAGAAAGGAAAATTTAATTATTAAGGAAGGAGATCATGCCGATGCTCTTTACATAATACTTTCTGGAGAAGTCAAGATACTTAAAGAAATTGACGAGAATTCAAATATTGAAATAGCAAGATTATCAGAAGGATCATTTTTTGGTGAAATGGCACTATTGGGAAATTCTCAAAGAATGGCTTCTGTTGAGGCCGCAACAGAACTTGAACTTTTTGTTATATCTAAAGAGATGCTTGATGAAATAATGAATAAGTATTCTTCAATTAGAGAAACATTATTTAAATTTTATCGTAATAGGTTACTTTATAATATTATTAATTTTTCTCCAATGTTTCAAAAAATTGAAAAAGAAAAAAGATTAACATTAATAAAGAAGTTTCGCTCTAAAAGACTATTTGCAAATCAGATAATAATTGAACAAAATGGAGAAATACCAGGTTTATTTCTTGTTTTAGAAGGAAATATCAAGGTATATCGTCTTTTAGAGAATGCTAACCGACAAGATATAATAACAGTATCTAGGGGTGCAATTCTTGGAGAGATGTCTTTACTAACAGGGAGTAAACCAATGGCATATTGTTCTACTTTAGTAA
This sequence comes from bacterium, assembly GCA_027064085.1. Lineage (GTDB taxonomy): Bacteria > UBP6 > JAFGXH01 > JAFGXH01 > JAFGXH01 > JAMOQH01. Next base: position 28,625 of record JAMOQH010000105.1, read on the forward strand.
AAACTTGGGTGCTAAGGTTACCAACAGAAGATTTTGATTTTTTAAGAACAGAGTATCCTGAGGTTATAGATTATCTAAAAAATCTTAAAGAAGATAGAGAGTATGAATTAGACTTATTAGGTAAACTTAATATTGGGATTTACTAGCGTGATAAAAATTATTTTATTTATCTTACTTATATTGCTTTCATCTTGTAATGATAATACTGAACAAAAAATAAAAGATCATCTTAATTATTATTTAATTGGAGTTAGCCAATATAAAGCAAGAGACTTTAATAATGCAATTACTTCCTTTAAAGAAGATTATCGTAGAACCAAAAACATTGAGAGTTTATTTAAATTGGCTGAAATATCAAGCTCAACTGGAGACCCTCATAATGCTGAAGAATATCTAAAGAAAATTATTATTAAAAAACCTGGCAACAATAGAGCTTTATTTCAATTAGCTTTTTTATATAAAAAAATGGGAAGATATAATAAATCCGTTAAATATTTCGCTAAACTTCTAGACAATAAAGACTACCTAGATGAATCTTATTATCATATTATAGATATTTATATTTATTCTATGGAAATTAAAGAAGCAATAAGTCTTTTTGAATCGGGGATAAATAAAATAAAAAAGAAATATAAAATTGAATATCTTTTTGTTAATTATTTCTATGATAAGGATAAGGATAAATATAAAAAATATTTTAACGACATATTAAATAACGCAAAAGATTATAAAGTATTAAATAAACTTGTAGATTTCTTTTTTATAAAAGAAGATATTAACACAGCTTATATCATACTTAAAAAAATGGAAAAATATTATCCCAAAGATGCAGAAACATTAACAACTATTGGTCAGATACACTTAAGAAATGGCAAATTTTCAGAAGCTAAAAAATATTTTAAAAAAGCCGAAAAATCTAATAGAAAAAGCCTTTTAAATAAGATAAACTTAGCAACTTCTGAATTTTATGATAATAATTTAGATAAAGCTGAAAATTATTTAAAAGAAGCAATCGGAATTAAAAGAGATTCAATAGAGTCACTTTTATTAATTGGCTTTATATACTACCTTAAAGGAGATATTGATAAATCTAGTAAAATTATAGAAACAGTAAAGAAAAATACTTTTGAAACACAAATTGATTCATTTAAAAAAAGTAATCAATTGATTGAATTTTATCTTATAAATATAGAATTAGATAAAGATAATAAATTTCCAGACAAACATAAAATCATTAATTTTGTTACAGGAAAAAATCTTAAACTAATGGCACTTAAGGCCAAAATCCTTAATGAAATGGGATTATATAAAGAAGTTGGAGCTTTAGTTTTACCCAAAAACATTAAAAACGATTCATTAATAAAAGAAATACTTATTGCAAATATTTTTTTGAAAAATGAAAAACAAGCATACCTATTATTGAATAAGCTTCAAAAAAATAAAGATATTTATAAAATATGGCTAGATTATTCCTTTAAGAAAAAATGTGATAATTTGGATAAGAAATATGATAAAAACAAGAAAAATAATATTTTTATTGATATTTATACTAATTGCCTAATGAAACAGAAAAAATTTAAATTGTCTAAAAAAATAATAACTAGCTTTATCAAAGAGAATGACTTATCTAAAACAACTATTGATTATTTAAAAAAGAAGATAATCGTAATAAACTATAATTTAATACAGCAACAGTGAAACAATACATAAATATACTTTTCTATAATATAATCTTCGCTATTTTTATAACAATTTTAGAAACGATTATTCTTAATTCCAATAATGGTAAGTTTGAAGTTGTTAATTCAATTTTTATTTTTATAAACTTTTATATATTATTAATTATTATCTCCTTGATTGTATTTTTTATTAATTTAATATTAAAATATTTATTTTTAAAGATAGATATTCCTTTTAATTCTTATAAAGAACTATCTAAAATAATCATAAGAATCATAACAATTACCTTATTGTTATTTTTATCTTTAATAATTCTATTTTTTACTTACAAAAGCTATACAATTTATTCTATATTATATTACTCTCTAATTCTTTATTTGATTATTTATTACATAGTTTTTATTGATAAACTAGTCTTATTGAAATTAGAAAAAATTAAAATCTCTCAAAAAGTAAGTTATAGTCTTATACTTTTATTTTTATTATCTATTGTAATTTTTTTTAGTATTATAACAATAAAAGGATACCTATATAATATAAATTATATTATTGAAATCTTTTATATACTACTGTTAATGGTAGTATTATCTTTTAAGCACTTCAATAAAGCTAACTTATTACATTTTAAAATAATAATAATAATAATAATAAGCACATTTTTCATTAATTCATTTAAATTATTTGAAACTAAATTTATTGACTTAAAAAAAATTTCATCAACTCTAGAAAATAATAATTTATTATCTGATAAAATTACAAACATTATACTAAAAAACTTTTTTGATAATGATAATGATGGCTTTTATAAATTTTTATCATATGGTGATTGTGATGATAATAATGCTAATATTAACCCCTTTGCTGATGATATCCCTAACAACAGTATTGATGAAAATTGCAATGGATTCGATGAAAGAGAACTGTATGTTTTTAAAGAAAATTCTCATAAAAGATATAGAGATATCAAATTAAACTACATTCCAAAGATTTTAGTTATATTTATACAAAATTTATCCTCTAAATCAATTAAAAATCTAAATAAATTAATTGCTAAAGATAATCATTTTTTAATTTACAAAAACATGATATTGGAAACACCAAATCGCGACTCTAATATTAATAATTTTTTATCTGTAAAACTTAAAGCAAAAAACAACACTCTTTTATGTGATACAATTATAGTAGAATCTAACACTCACAAACTCAAAAAGATTATAAAAACAAGTGATGCAACTGATATTTTTATTATTCCTATTTCATTAAATGCTGTTGGAAAGTATGGCTATACAAAATCCAATAATTCTCTATTAGAGGATCAAGTAAACTCTCTTGCAATTATTTATTCTAAAAAAAGAACTTATAGTAAAAAATATATTAAAAGATATATTTCATTAATGGATATATCTTATACTATCTCTCAAATCCTTAAAAAGAAGGTAAAAAATGAATATTTTTTATCTTTAATTGATGAAATCTTATTTGATTCTTATGAAATAAATAAAAACAGTACAATAAATTTATACCATGAAAATGAATTCAAAAAAATTATAGAAGTTTCAAAAATCAAAAATAATGTAAAATGTATTAAAAACTTAAAAACGAAAAAAACTTTTTGCTTAAATCTAAAAAATAATACTAAATTAAATAAAAAGATGAACTTTTTAATTCCCTAGAAAGTAACTCCAAGTTTTATTTGTTGAAGTAGATTCATTTTTATCATTCAAAAAATTACCACCAAATATATAAAAATACTCATTTTTAGAAACAAATATTGCAGATCCTGATAATGCTCCTGGCTTTGGAGAATTATCTATTGTTTCCCAAGAATTTTCATTAATATCATATTTTAAAAAATTTGATAAATTATCATTTGAATTTTTTCCACCATAAAATAAAATAGAGTTGTTATTTTTATTATAAAAAGAACTATTATAATAACCTTTCAAAGGTATATTTGAATTCACTTGTGTCCATTTTTTAGTTGTGAAATCAAAACTCCAAATATCATTTATTGCCCCCGAATTAGCTTTTCCGCCAATAATAATGAGCTTACTATCAGATATAGCAGCAGTATGAAAAGTTCTAGGGCTTGGTTTAGTTCCAGAAACATTTAACTTTTCAAATGTTTTAGAATTTATACTAAACACTCTGATATCATTATTTATTGTACCACCAGCATCTTCTCCACCAAATATAATGAGAGAAGGTTCTGATAAGCCCGACTTTAATAAGGAAATAGAATGCCCTCTTAATGAGGTATCAGGTATAGAGCTAGAGGCAAGTTCCTCTAGCTTATTTTGATTAACATAATACTTAAGTATATTTGATGGCAGTGCATTTCCACTGCCATTTTTACCATAAAGGTAGGCAATATCATTTTTATCATCATAAACACAGTAATTCATTCTTCCACCAGAATCTAAAGATGTCCCTGATACTGAAACCTTAGACCATTCTTTGTCTGCTATGCTAAACTTCCACACATCATTATATCTTTGATTTTGAGATGATCTTCCTCCAATTATATAAAATGAGTTATTTGATTCTTGATAAAAGGAACAGGTATCATATCTCACTGATGGTGTTTCAGATGAGCTTATCTCTTTCCAGCTAATATCATCTTCACTAGAACAAGAAAATACAATAAAAGCTACAAAAACAGGGATTAGAAACTTAGTGATTTTCATTATTTACCTAAAATTATTTATAAGATTTATCATATTGTCTGATTAATTGGTTTGTAATATCAGATGCAGGTGGAGCATATAATAAAGCAGCTTTATTAAAAACCATAGTAAACTTTTCTTTTTTTACTATTTTAGCCAAAACAACTTGAGCTTTTTCAAGAATCTTTTTAGCTGCAGCTTGCTCTTTTTTCATTAATTCTTGTTGCATCTTTTGAGCTTCCATTTGTAACATTTGATAAGTTTGAGCTAACTGTTTATATTTAGCTTCTGCTTTTGCTTTATCAGCTGCAGGATTTTTCATCATTTCTTCTAGTTCTTTTTGCTGTTTCATGAAATTTTGCTTTTTGGTATTGATAGTTTTTTCTTTTTTAGCTTTTTCTGCTTTTAATATAGACATTGCTTTTTTACCTTGACTAACTTCAAGTATAACCCTTTGCATGTCAACTACTGCAAATTTATTTGCTCCCATAACAGAAACGGTTATTAAAATTGATAACGCCATTAATAAATATTTCATATTTCCTCCGATATAAAAAGCACTATTTTATCTTAGTGCTAAAACAGTAATAACCTTTAGACCTATGGTTATCAAAATTATTTAATTTTTTTTTTATTTTTTTCATAAGTTATAAATTCTCTATTAATTGTTTTAAAGTAAGAAGTTCTTCTTTAATGGAATCTTTATCTAAAAATAAATCTTTTTTTATGAGAATTTTTTCGTTTTCTGTATTAGCTTTTATTGTAGAAAGCTCTTTTATTGCACCCTCAATTTTAAAATTTTTATTATATAGTAAATCATGAATTTGAATTATCAGATCAAAGTCTTTTTTAGTATATCTCCTATGACCACTAATTTTATTCTTTTTTACTTTCAATTGAGGAAACTTTTCTTCCCAAAATCTTAATACAGATGTTTTAATTCCAAGATAACCAGATATTTCCCCTATTTTATAGTATTTTTTATTGTTTGGTACATTATTCATTTATTTATTGAATTTCTTAAGATTGAACTGCCTTTAAATCTTACCACATTTCTAGCCTCAATTTGAGCCTCTTTCATATTTTTAGGATTTCTTCCAATTCTTTCTTTTTTACGATATACTTCAAAGGTTCCAAATCTAGAAATCTTTAACTTACCCTCTTGCTCTATTTTAGATTTTATTGTTTCAAAAAAAGTATCCACTAGTTCAGCAGCCTCTTTTCTTGAGCAACTCATTTCTTTAATTATAGAATCAATCAAATCCTTTTTAGTCATAATATGACCTCCAAGACTAAGCAGTTAATTTCTGAACAATTTTTTTAAATGCAACCATATCAGCCACCGCCAATTCTGCAAGCATTTTTCTATCAAGTTCAATATTATTCTTTTTAATCAACCCCATAAACTTACTATATGAAACACCATTCATTCTAGAAGCAATATTAATTCTAAGAATCCATAATTTCCTCATCATTCTTTTTCTGACTTTTCTATCTCTAAAAGCAAAATTATGAGCACGAACAACTGCTTCTTTTGCATTTCTAAAAAGATTTCCTCTTGTTGTTCTATAACCTTTTGCTAGTTTAAGGATCTTTTTTCTTCTCTTTCTGGTGTTAAATCCATTTTTTGCTCTCATTTCTTCCTCATAAATTTAAGTATTAGGTAACATTCTTCTAACTTGTTTCATGTTAGTATCATCTACCATTACGATTTCCCTAAGACGTCTTTTTCTTTTCTTAGTTTTTTTAGTTAAGATATGACTTTTATAAGCCTTTCCACGCTTAAATCCACCACTCTTCTTTTTCTTGAATCTCTTTGCTGCTGCACGATTAGTCTTTATCTTGTAACCTGCCATAATATACCTCATAAAAAGCAATAAACTATACATAATTAAGGCAATAAAGTCAAATGTTTTTTTTATTTTTCCAAATATTTTATTTAAAAGTCATACCAAAAATATCAAATAAGAAGGCATAAATATCTGATTGCTCATCTATAATTTGCTCTACGCTCATTCCGTGTCCGTGTCCAGACTTAGATTTTACCCTCAACAACATAGGTGAGTTCCCCTTATTATGTTTTTGCAACATTGCAACAAATTTTCTTGCATGAAGAGGAGCTACCCTATCATCACTGTCAGCAGTTGCTACCATTGTTGCAGGATAATCTGCATCTTTTACATTATGATATGGAGAATATTTATGTAAATATTCAAATTCTTTTTTAGAGTGTTCTGCATTTCCATATTCAGGAATCCAATAATGGCCAACTAAAAACTTATGAAACCTTAACATATCGGTTAGAGGAACTTGACATACTACTGCACCAAAAAGTTTCGGTTGCTGAACCATTACAGCAGAAACAAGAAGCCCACCGTTACTTCCACCCATAATTGCTAATTTTTTATTATTGGTATATTTCTTTTCAATTAAATACTTAGCAGCATAAATAAAATCATCAAAAACATTTTGTTTTTTATCAAGCATTCCAGCTTTATGCCACTCTTCTCCATATTCACCGCCACCTCTCAAGTTAGCAATAGCAAATACTCCACCATTTCTCATCCATAAAAGTCTAATTGTAGAAAACCAAGGAGTTAGGCTTATATTAAATCCACCGTACCCATATAATAAAGTTGGATTATTTCCATCTAATTTTAAACCTTTTTTATATACTATAAACATTGGAATTTTAGTACCATCTTTTGAACTGTAAAAGATTTGTTTTGCCTCAAAATCATCTTTATTGAAATCTAATTCTGTTTTAAATAATTCTATTAGTTTATCAGTCTTGAAGTCATAATCATAAATTACTCCAGGATATAAAAAAGATGTAAAAGTAATAAAAACTTTGTTGTTAGCTTGTTTACCAGATATTCTAGAAGAACCAACAGTTGGAAGTTTAATTTCTTTTAAAAACTTACCATTTAAATCAAAAATTGCCAACTCTGAATGCACATCTTTCATATAATTTGTAAAGATTGAATTATTTGAAACAAATGCAGCATCAAGAGTTCTATCTTTACTTTCTTTTACTATTTCTATTAATTTTTTACTTTTATTTTTTAAATTTACTTTTACAATTCTTTTTTTAGGAGCATTTTTGTCAGTTAATACATATAAAGTATTTTTAATATTTCCAATTACCTCATAAGAAGCATCAAATTTATCAAATAGTTTTTTTATTAACACTTTTGGATAACCAGAACTATCATTTTTACCTAAAGATGAATAGTAAATCATTGTTTTTGGATCTGTACCTTCCCACACATAAATAATTAAATATTTCCCATCTTCTGTGATTTGTGGAGCAAAAGCATGTTTAGGAAATTTATCTTCTTGATAAATTAATTTATCTTTTGATTGCTCAGTACCTAACTTGTGATAGTATAACTTATGATTTAATGTTCGTTCTTCTTTTTTTACAGTTTTTGGATCTGGATACCTTCCATAAAAAAAACCATTACTTCCATTCCAAGCAATAGAAGAATATCTCATGTTCAATAATTTTTCATCATATAATTTATTGGTTTTTAAATTTTTTATATAGTAAGTTTGATTATCTTTTCCACCTTCAGATGCTCCATAAACCATTAATGATGCATCTGAATTTAGATATATCCCGCCTAAAGAAGTTGTACCATCTTTTGATAATTTATTAGGATCTATTACAATTTCTCCTTCTTTTTTAATATCTTTTGTTCTATAAAATACAGACTGAGGTTGCAAGCCATCATTTTTATAATAAAAGTAGTAATTTCCTTTCTTCATTACTGAACTATAACGAGTATAATTAAAGAGTTTTCTATATTTTTTTGCAATTTTTTCTTTTAACTCTCCATTTAAATAACTTTTTGTAAAATCATTTTGAGCCTTGACCCAACTTTTTACATTTTTATTTTTATCATCTTCAAGCCATTGGTATGGATCTTTGACAACTGTACCAAAGTAACTATCTTCAACAATTTTTTCAATAGTTTTAGGATATAGCAATTTATTTTTACCCAATTTAATCTCCTTTTTATCTTTAATAACAATTCCACCATAGCCTTGCTTTTCTTGGGAGTCTTTTTTATGTGTTTCAACTTTATTATTTGAACTACATGAATAAGTAAATAATAAAACCAATGTTAATAATAGTAATTTCATGATTTCCTCCAAAATTTAAATCATTAAAACTATATAGCATAATAAAATTTTATTATCAAAAGGTTTAGTTTTTTGTGATAAAAACTAGCAAGCTACAAATTGGCATATAATCATATTTATATAAAATTGATTTTATAGCAATATTATTGTAATATACTGAACCTAGCTGTTTTTTTAAGGGGGGTATTATATGGAAAACGAAACATCTGCTTTTGAAGATAGTTTTAGTGGAATAATAAAAAAGATATCTTTATTTGATTACATACAATTAATAATAATGACAAGAAAAAATAAAACAATAGAAGTAAAACAAAATAAATATAGCGGAGTAATTCAGATAGTAAATGGAAAAATAACTTTTTCAAAATCCTCAACGGGGAAACTTGGAATGGATGCTCTTTTAGAAATAATGTTACTAGATAATGGCGGTTTCTCTGAAATTGATGAAGATGTTGAATTCACTTCAAATATACAAGATAATGGTAATATTTTATTACAAATTGCAGAATTTATGGATAAAATAAAAAACAGTGAAATAAAAGCTGAAAATATTATTAAAAAAACATCTCCTAACGATAGTAAATGTAAATTAATAATGAACAAATTAAAAAAAAGTAATCTCCTTGAAACTTGGGGTAAAAAAATAAGTGGAGTAGAAGAAATTGCAATTGTAAGTATGAAAGACAAAATACTTGCAAGTACAACTTTCCATGAGAACAAAGAAATGTTTTTGTACTCATTATATCTTATTGAACTTATGAAAGATGCAATTAGTTCATTTAAAGTTTCTAAATTTGGTAAATTTAAAGAACTTACACTGGCATCAGATGAATATCATGTTCTTATGCAAATGATTAATAATGATTTTTTTATTGGCGTTGCTATTTCAAAAGAAGTAGGTAGTCTTGGTTTTGTCAAGCTAGAATTAAAAAAATTAATACCTCAAATAGATGAATTACTAAACTAATTATTCAAGCAATATTTAAACTTTTTTTGTAACAAATTGCTTATAATAATAAGGAGTTAAAGAAATTATATTTTCTATATCACCCTTTTCTGATTTATAATCAGAAAAGTTAATCATATCTATTAAATCTATATTATATTCATTTATATCAAAATCAGGTTTTACACCTATAAACAAAGGGTTTTCTATCTTTTTTGCATCTTCATAAGAAATTAATTTAACATCTTCAATAATCTTAAAATCATTATCAGTTTTTCTATATTTTCCATAGTGAAAAAACTTTAAAAACTCCCTACTCCCCCCCATAATAACATTAACTTCTCCATTTTGAGTAAAAGCCATTAATTCTAGTAGATTTAGAGGAATAATTTCTATATCCGGAACAGACACCTTTAATCCCTTGGCGAATGTTAAAAAAAATCTTAAAGAAGTAAAAGAACCAGGGCCATTTATAAATGCAAATCTTTTAATTTCATTAAATTTAACTCCAGCATTATCAAATAAGTCATAGAAATTTTCACTTATTCGTCTTTCATTAACTTCTAAATTGAATAGTATTTTGTTATTATCCATAATCCAATATTTTGTTTCGTCATAAAAAGTATAAATATATAAATCAACCATAATTATCTTCCTTATAAATTTTTTCTATAAAATTAAGTAAATTTTCTTTTTCATTGTTTTTAGGGTCTTTAAGTACAAATAAAAGTGTTTTTTGTAGAATTTCTCCTACTGCCTTCGATGGTTTAATATTAAGTTTATCCATTACATCTTTACCATTAATAGCTAAATCATTTATGTTAAATACCGTTTCTTGCTCAAGCATTATATCTATTCTTTCAAATAACTCTTTATATAATTTATCTTTATATTCAGGATTCCCCGCACTTGCATCAGCAATTCTAATTTCAAGCAAATAATTTAAATGTTTTATGCCAACTTTATTTATAAATCTTCTAATTGTACTATCTTTCCATTCTTGAGTATAATGGAACATATGATTTCTTACTAAATGCTTAACTACTTTTACGATACTACTTGGATATTTAAGTCTTTTTAATATATTTTCAACTAAATCTGCCCCAATAACTTCATGATTATAAAAAGTAGCTTTTCCTCGTATCATTCTTTTAGTACTAGGCTTAGCAATATCATGAAATAAAACAGCAAGTCTAATAATTAAATCTTTTTTACTATTATCAAGAGCATGTAATATATGCTCATATACATCATATATATGATATTTATTTTGATTTATGCCAATACATTTAACTAATTCGGGTAAAAAATGTTGCAATAAACCACTCTTTTCTAAAAGTCTAATTCCCCTTGATGGGGTATCCAATAAAAGAATTTTACTAAATTCATCATTAATTCTTTCTATAGAAACTTTTGTAATATTATTATTTAGTAACTTTATTGCATCAAAAACATCTTTATTTATATTAAAATCTAATTTTACTGCAAATCTAATTGCTCTCATCATTCTTAGAGCATCTTCATTAAATCTATCAATAGGATTATTTATTGCAATTATTTTTTTTTCTTTTAAATGTTCGATTCCACTAAATAAATCTATAAATTCATTATTTATAGGATTATAAGCAAAAGCATTTATGGTAAAATCTCTTCTTTTCAAATCCTCATTAATTGTTTTTGAATATTCAATTGTTTCAGGCCTTCTAAAATCCTTATATTCACCGTCTTTTCTGTAAGTTGTAACTTCAATATTAAAATCACCTTTTACTATAGTTACAGTACCATGCTTAATTCCAGTTTCTATAACTTTATCAAAAATACTAATAATTATTTCCGGACTTGCATCTGTTGTAATATCATAATCATAAATACTTCTATTTAATAAAATATCTCTAACAGCCCCACCTACAAGATGAGCCTTATAACCATTGTTAACAATTTCTTTTACTACATAAATCACTTCAAGTGGATACTTATGTTTTTCTAATTTTTTTATATCAATCATTTTAATTTAATTTAAACCTAAATTCTTTTTTTTCACCAGCCTTAATATTTATCATTTTTATTCCTCTTGACTTACCACTTGAATCTTTAATTTCAAGTTTATGCTTACCTGGTTTAACCTTATATCCTAATCTTGTTACAGATGAAATTTTTCTACCATCTAAATATATATCTCCAAAAGGGATTACATATATATCAAGTATTGCCTTTCTCGTTTTATATATCCTCTTTTTTATCTTTTTGGGGTGAGTTTTTTCTTTATTTACAGGATGAGTCAACGACTTGTCCTTACTGTCCACAGGATGAGTCAACGACTCCTCCTTACTGTCCGCAGGATGAGTCAACGACTTGTCCTTACTGTCCACAGGATGAGTCAACGACTTGTCTTTATTATTCACAGGATGAATCAACGACTCCTCCTTACTGTCCACAGGATGAGTCAACGACTTGTCTTTATTATTCACAGAATGAGTCAACGACTCCTCCTTACTGTGCATAGTAGCTAGTTTTTGATTTACATTACTATTTTTATTGAGGGTAAAAACGAATAAAATAATATTAAAAACTAGAAGTACAC
>JAMOQH010000106.1 GCA_027064085.1 bacterium
CAAAAACAACTGATAATGGAAATTTTTGTTTTGGTAAAGAATGCTCTGGAGTTAAGCTTTCTGTTAATTATAGTAAAGATCAGAATAAGAAAGGTGGATTTGCTATTGGTGGTTACAGGCTTGACAAAGCTATAAGTAGTAAAGGTGGATTTGCTGTTGGAGGTTTTAATGCAACTAAAGCTGAAAAATCAGGATTTCATATTAAATTAAATGATTTAGACATAATGGTATTTAGAACTATTCTTGCAGAAACTAAAGAAGATGGTAAATTTGATATAAATAAAATTTATATAGATTCTGATGAAGAAAACTTTACTGCTTTATTAAAATTAAATGGTTCACTAAGAGTATGGAATTATCAATGTGAATAAAACTATGATGAAATATTAATTATTATGCCAAATAGTTACTTATATTTAACTAAAGCGAACTAAAAAACAATAAAAAGATTGACCTCATAAAAAAAAAATACTATCATAGTTTGTATATTTTTAATGTGTAATTAAAAATTTATTTAGGAGTTAAAATGGCAGGTGAAAAAAAGCTTTCATTAAAAGAGAGATTAGCACAAAAAAATGCACTTAAAAAAGCTGGTGGAGCAAAACAAGGTATCTCTAAAGCTGATTTTGAAAAAAAACAAGAAGAAAATAGAAAACTTGAAGAGCAGAGGTTAAAAGAACTTGAAAGAAAGAAAAAGGAAGCTGAAAGAGTCAGGCTTGAAGCAGAAGCTAAAGCTGCAGAAGAAGCAGCTCGAAAGAAAGCGGAAGAGGATGCTGCATTTTTAAAACAAAAAAGAGAGCTTGAACTAAAAGAAAAGGAAGAAGCAATAAAGGCAATTTCAGGTGAAACTAATGCTGGTGAGCCAGATAGAAATAAGTCTGATTATGTTATCTTAGCCGTTTCTGTTATTATTGCATTTGTAATTGCTTATGCAATGGGCAGAATTTTTATGGACAGAAAAGCTAAAAATGATAGTGTTAAAATGGCTCAAAAAGCATTACCTGTATTTGAAAAAGCTGATGCTGTACTAGATGAATACGATAAATACTTTAGAAATCATAAAAATGAAAGAATTGATTTTGGGGTTGGTAAAATAATTGGTAAAAAAGGAGAGCCTTTTTTAATTGATGATGATTTTATGAAGTTACCTACTTATACTGCATCTTTTTATGGTTATGGAACAATGGTAGGTAAAAATACTTTAAAATATGTTCAAATTTATTCTAGTTTAGTTAGGTCTGCAGCAAGGTTGAATGCCTTTTTATCAGGAAAACGAGGTGAAAAAGTTATAAAGATATTAGAAGCAGTAAATGAACAAAAATCTGTAATTACAATAACCCCAAAAACTAAAATAGTAGTTTTTAATAGTAATTATCCACTTCCTCAGAATAAAGAATATGTTATTAAAATGGGAACACTAGCTGAATATATTGGCCCATATACTCCTACTCCAGAAGAGAAAAAAGCAGAAATGAGAAGAAGAAAAAGGATGAGAATAAAATATATTGAAAAATTAAAAATAAGGCTTTTAGATGATCCTGCTAAACTTGGAGAGTTAATTGTTCCAGTACCGTATTTTTCTCCAGTAAATGATCCTTATAAGTATTTTCAAACACTCAAACCTGAATATGTAAAATATCAAGAACTATATAGTACCATAAAAAATGATTGGAAGGATATTTCTGCAATAAGAGAAAACATTAAAAAAGATTTAAAAAAGAAATCTAACTCTGCATTATTGCCTATGGCATTTTAGTTTTTCTAAAATAATCCGATTACCTTGATATAGTCAGAGGTATCTATGAGTAAAATAGAAAGTAATATAAACGGTTTTTATAACTTGCTACTTGAGGAAGAAAAGGCCTTAGTTTCTTTGGATCTTGAGTCGTTGTCAAGAATAAGAGCAGAGAAGTCAGAATATTTATCTTGGTTAGAGTCCTTATTAAGGAATAAGGAGGATTTAATGTTATTAGATAAAGATTTTATAAATAAAATTAAGAAAAAAAACTTAGTTTTAGCTAATCTATATAAATTTTCTCTTTCTTTGTTTAAAAAAGATGATAGTTATGGTAATAAAAGGATGAGTTCGTTGCCTAGTCTTAGTATAAAAGCTTAGCTATGAACAGAAAGCAATATTTAACATCTCTTTTTAATAAATACCAAGAAGAAAATTTACAAGCATTAGAAAGCTATTACACTAAGCATTTAGAGTACTTTTCGGATATTGTATTGCTCTTTCCATATCTTATTGCTGCAAACTACTATTATGTTCCTGGGTTTCAAAAGGAATTATCATCTTTATCAATTTTTCATTTTAGAATGGGAGATAATTTAAAAAATAAACTTTCTATTTATTTAAATGTTAAGGAAATAAAATCTATTTCCTCCTCAATGGATAGTGATATAATTGCAATATATTTATATGATGACATTAGTTCTAATAGTGATATTGACTTTATTGTTTTTTATGATAGTGAAAACATTTCTGTTGAAAAATTAGAGTATCTTAAATATAAAGTTATAAAATTAGAATCTTGGTTTAAAAATAGATTTAACTCAAAGGTTAGTATAAATTTATTTTCAAATCAAAATAGAACAATATTTTATCTGAAATCAAATTTAGCTATAAGTATAATTGATTTTTATACAAAAACAATTCATTTAAAGGGAAAATATTCGTATAAATTCTTATTAAATAAAAGGATAACTCCTTTAGAATTTTTGGAAAGTAAAAAAGAAATTTTAACACATAATTGGTTAAATGAATCATTGTTTTTTAGTTTACCCCATTTTAAACCAACTAAAAATGATTTAAAAACAATAATAAAATTTTATTTAGATAATATTTTGAATGTTAATTTTCAAAATTTTCATAAGTTGATTTATTACCATTCACTTCATAATTGTAATGATATTTCAAAATATTTTAATAAAGAATATGATGATAAATTTTTTGATGAGCTAAATTTAATAAAAAAAGAAAGTGGATTAGACTTTGAAATTATCGCAAATTTAGAATTTATGATATTGCTTCAAGATAAATATATTAATAGTCTTAATAAAGAGAAAATAAAAATGAAGTTTTATTTATTTGAATTATTAGAATTAGATAGTGATTATGAAGATAATTATGAAGTTAAAATCTTAAGTACTAATACAAATTTGATTAAATCTTTAAACTTATTATTTTCTATTTATAAAATTACAGATAATCCAATATATAAGCTTCTTAGAAATTCTACAAGTAGTATTGAATTTCATAATTTCTTGAAGTATTCATTTTCGTCTGAAAGATTAATTATTATGTTCAATGAAAATCAATGGGGTTTATACATTATAAAACATGAAAACAATATACAAAAATTTAATAAATTATTTTCAAAAAAATCACTTATAGAGTTATTAATATTTTCTATTTATAATAAGTATATTGTAAATATTATTCCTACAATAAAAAATAGATCAAATAATGTACTTGATGAAAATAATTATTTTAATAGGTTAAAAAATAAATTAATTAAATATAATATTTCTTTTGTTTTTGATGATTATATTGAAAATCTTGAAAATAGAATTGATGAAATAGAAGGGGTTTTTATTTTTTTAAATTTTTCTATTAATAATAAAATAAATAACTTAAAGGATTATACTTATGTTTCAGAACAATGGGACCCTTTAAATTATGGATATCAAAAAAAGAGTAATATTTCAGAAATAGCATTGATAGTTAAAACGAAATCTCAAAAAATACACTATTATGAATATAAATCTGATGAGGCAGTACTTTTAGCTATTCAAAATTTATTTTCACAAACATTTAGGTATAATCCTAATTTGGAAATAACAATAAATATATTTGATATTGTATTATCCGCTTCAGTTATTTTTAGATTAAAAAAATTATTTAAAAATGCTTATGAAATATTTTCATATAAAAATTCAATGTTATTAACTTCATATAATGGAAATATTTCTTTATTAAAAAAAGAAGACAATCAAATTGATTTAATTCCATATAAAAATGAAGAAGCTTTTTTTAATATGTTAAAAGAAAAAAATCTTACAATGAATTATATGATAGATGAAGATGTTTTAGAGTTGTCTCATTTTTCAAAAGTTGTAGATACTATAAAGTTAAATTCTGTTGATATTTTTTTTATGGTAACCAAAGAAGGAAATTGGATTTATGTATTTGATGAAGAAAATCAGTTTTATTTTTTTAAAAATATTTCTCTAAAATTTTTAGCAAATATTGTTGAATTAGCATTAAATCATAGAAAACATATTACTACTATTAATTCAATAGAATTATATAATATTGAAGAAAAAGAGTTAAATGCTTATAATGTAATCTCCGTATCTATTGATAACTTAAGGAAGATAAACAATTCAGATAAAAGGTATCAGTTATTAGTAGAAGGTGCTGTTAATGGAGATAATTTTATATTAAATTATAAAATAAATAATACTGTTTTTAAATACAAGGAATTAAAGGACAAAACATTTTTTAAAATGATAAAATTTATTAAATTATCTAATTTGGATAAAATTAAGATAACAACCTTGCATACATCTTATTTTTATAATGGAAAAAGGTATTATAACTTTAAATTTAAGCTTAAATTGTTTGAAATATTAAATAAAAAAATAAAATCTGTTAAGGAAAATTTATGATTTATAGTAAAATTCTAAAATATATCACTTTATTGCTCTTGAGTTTTAACCTATTTGCCTATAGTGCAAAAGTAATTTTTATTGATAATAATTTTAAGAATTTGAAAGACAATAAAATAAATAAAGTAATTTACTTGAGTTCAAAAATTTCTTTTGATATTAAAAAGGGGAAAATATTTAATTTATATCGTAATATTGATAGTACTTTAAATAAAAAAACGAATAATTATACTGATTTAAATAAAGAAGCTATTAAAAAAGAAAAAGAATTTAAAAAAGTATGTGTAATTCAAGTTAAAGTTGTTTCTGTTGTTAATAATTTAATAAAAGTAGTTGAATTTAATAAATGTAAAAATAGAAAAAATGAAAATATGCAGGTTTTAGGAGAGTTTCAATTGTCTAAAATTGGTGATTTTATTAATATTGAAACTATTTTTGATGAAAATAGTAAAGAAACTATTAATGAGAATAAGTTTTCTGATATCATTGCAGCAATATTTATGATAGGTATTGATGATGACTTTAATTATTTACTTGAATCAGGTATAAAAGATAAAGTGAGTAAATCTTCTGATCAAAAAGAGGGTGGGGATAAGCAAATTGCTTATCCTATTACAAAAGGAGATAAGAATAAAAAATTACCAAGAAAAAAGAAAAAAAGAAAGAAAAAAAAAGCTAGTAAAGGAGTTACTGATTTTGAAAAAATAAGACTATAGGAGGAAAAGTGGGAATTAAATTTTTAACAAAACTAAAGATTTTTGATGCTTTAGATGAAAAAGAACTTGCAATAATTCATGAATCATTAGAAGAAAAACTTTACAAAGAAGATGATGTTATTTTTACTGAAGGAATGCCGAGAAAAGGTCTTTATATTTTAAAGTCTGGCCTTGTTGAAATTTATAAAAATGTAAATAACAAAGATGTTAGAGTTACTGTTATTAGTGAAGGTAGGTTTATGGGTGAAGACAGTATGATTGACGAAACTGTACATCATGCTTCTGCAAGAGCTATAGAAGATACTATAATTTATTTTTTATCTTTAGCAGAAATTGAAAAAATTGGTAAAGAACACCCCCGTTTAAATTCTAAATTGCTTTTATTTGTAGCAAGAACTCTTTCGAGAAGATTATACGAATCAAACAATTATACTCGTGGAGTAATAGATCCTTCTTTTTTTTCAGGAGATACAAGAATAGAACATGATTTACTTGGAAATAGAAATGTTCCTGAAGATGTTTTATATGGAGTGCAAACTCTTAGAGCTATGGAAAATTTTTCAATAACTAAAATTCCAATTAAGCTATATCCTAAGATGATAAAAGCTCTTGCATATTTGAAAAAAGCATCTGCAATGGCTAATTTTGACTTAAAATTACTTGAAAAGGATAAAAAGAGAGCAATTGTTCAAGCATGTGATGAAATTATACTCGGACAACATTTAGAGCATTTTGTAGTTGATATGATTCAAGGAGGAGCGGGAACTTCAACAAATATGAATGTTAATGAAGTGATTGCTAATAGAGGTCTTGAATTAATGGGACATAAAAGAGGCGATTATCAATATTTACATCCTAATGCAGATGTTAATATGGCACAATCAACTAATGATGTTTATCCAAGTGGAATAAAGTTAGGTATAATGTTATCATATAAGAAGTTAAAAAAAGCTATGATAGATTTATCTATGTTGTTTTTAAAGAAAGGAGAAGATTTTCAAGATGTTATTAAGATGGGGAGAACTCAACTCCAAGATGCCGTTCCTATGACTTTAGGTCAAGAATTTAAAGTTTGGGGGCATATGATTGAAGATAGTATAAATGATTTAGAACATGTTGTAAAACATAAATTAAATACTTTAAATATGGGAGCAACAGCAATTGGAACAGGAATAACCGCTGACCCCCGTTACAGTAGCTTGTTTATTTTACATTTAAGAGAATTTACGGGAATAACAGAGCTTAAAATTGCAACAGATTTGGTTCAAGCAACTCAAGATACATCACATTTTGTATCTTATTCATCTGTTATGAAAGGTTTAGCTTTAAAATTATCAAAAATATCAAATGACTTAAGATTATTATCATCAGGGCCTAGAGCAGGATTAAATGAAATTAATCTTCCTGCTGCTCAACCTGGTTCGAGTATAATGCCTGGAAAGGTAAATCCTGTTATTCCTGAAGTAGTCAATCAAGTTGCTTTTCAAGTTATTGGTAATGACTTAACTATTAATTTAGCATCTGAAGCAGGGCAGTTGGAGCTAAATGCTTTTGAGCCAGTAATGGCATTTGATTTATTTCAATCTCAAGATATTTTAATTAATGCAATGAATACTTTAGCATCAAGAGCAATTCAAAATATTACAGCTAATAAAGAAATTTGTAAACGTAATGTACACTATAGTATTTCACTTGTAACTGCTTTAAATCCTTACATTGGCTATGAAAATTCAACTAAAGCGGCTAAAATAGCTATGAAAACAAGAAAGTCTGTTTATGATATAATTCTTGAAGAAAATATGATGACAAAAGATAAACTTGATGAAATTATGAAACCTGATAATTTAATCAAACCTATAAAGAAATTATTTTAATTAAAGTATCTTTTGAGCATCTAGTTGGTTAATAATATGATCTAAATCTTCATTTAAATTTTTATCATTAGTTTCCGAAACATAAAAAGTTAATAATTTGTCGTTAATTTCTTTTAAGTTATTTTCTAGAGTTTTTAATTCATTAATAAGTTTGGTTAAAGTATCCATTCCCCGGTCCCCCTCATAATTTTTTTTTATAAAGAAATATTTTTCATTTATATTTTCTACAAATCTGACTATTTCATTTAATTTATCTTTTGATGCTAACTTATAGTTTAATTTTTTAGTTGATTTTTCTATTAAATCAATTTCTTTTATTATTGATTTCTTTATTTCTTTAACTTCATTATCATTTTCTATAGTATCATCTTTGTCTAATATAATAAAAATAATAGCAATTGTTATCATAAAAATTAAAACACCATATAGTTTTGGTCCTCTAAAAATAAATAACAGCTCAGAAGCTAATATTATTGATGTAAGGATTTTAGATTTTTTAGTGAGTCTATTTTTTTTTTCTAGCTTTTTATTTTTTTCCATTTTCTTCTAAAATACAAAACGAATACTATCATAAATAAAATAGACATATTTGTAAAGTTTTTAGTGTTATTATTGTTAAAATTACAGCCACCATCATCTTTTTTGGTTGTAATTTGCCTATAGGTAACATTAAGAGTAATTTCAGAGGAATTATCAATATTATCTTTTGCTGTTACTGTAATTATATTAGAACCCAAAGTTAGTGGTAGATTGAATGAAAATGTATTATTGGTATCAACATTTACTTTATAATTATTGATTGATAAATATTTAACTCCATCGCTATCTTTAACAGTACCCTTTATGTCAATATTGTCTTTATTTATAGTTTCACCATCTTTGGGGCTAGTAATAATAATTTCAGGGCCACTATTTTGATGGCTTTCTAGGTATAAAGTGAGTGTTTTTGTTGCTTTATTATCACTATTATCTGTAGCTTCAAATTGGAATTTATTTTCTCCAATTTTTAATATAGTATTATAGGAAAATTCTCCTGTATTTGATAATGGGACAATATTGGAGTTTATTTTTAAACTAGTTACTTCATTTGTATCTGCAACACCACCTTTAAGTATAATATTAGTTTCTGTTAATCTTTGATTATCTTGGTGGCTTGTGATTGTAATTACAGGGGGAGTAGTATCTGTTGCAGAAGGATTATATGTTACATTTATTGACTTATTAGTTTGGTTGTTAAAACTGTCTCTTGCATATAGTTTTATTTCGTTATTACCTTCTGCAAGTGTTAACTGAAAGTCAAATTGATTATTTGTAAGTGTTACATTACGCCCGTTTATTGTAAAAAGAGAAATGGGACTCTCATCTGATATACTTCCCTGAATATGAATTGTTTCTGTATTAACGGTTTCATTATTATTAGGAGAGGTAACTGATATTACCGGTGGAGTGGTATCAGTAGCGGTTTCTTCATAGGTAACCTTTAAATCTCTACTTTCTATGTTGTTATTATTATCACTTGCTTCAAGTTGAAATGTATTTAGGCCATGAGTTAAAATAACTGGATATGAAAAGATTCCATTTGCATTTAATGTAACTGTATTTCCATCAATTTTAAAGTATTTTACACCACTGTCATTATCTGTAACGCTTCCTTTTATTTCAATATTCTGCAAGGCAACTGTTGCGTTATAGGTGGGATAGGCAATATTTATACTTGGCTTTGCTGTATCAATATGTGTGTATGTGATATTTATAATTTTACTGCTATGATTTCCTGATGTATCTTCTGCGTAAATTTCAATTTGGTTATTTCCTTCTGCTAGCATGATTTCTTTTGAAAAATTATTGTTAGTTAGCGTAACATCTGTGTTGTTAATTTTAACAATAGAAACAGCAACATCGTCAGTTACCGTGCCAGAAATTATTACAGTAGGGGAGTTAACTGTTGTGTTATCCGTTGGAGAGTTAATTGTAATCGTTGGGGCTGTTGTATCGTGTATTTCATTTGGGTCATAAGTAGCTAATCCAAAATGTTCTTGAAGGCCAAAAAGTATTCCTTTTGCTATGTTTTCTTGCCCGGATGTTGAACTCATTAAATTGTAATCAGTGGTATTATCCATAAATCCTGGATAATGAAGAATAACTTCCATATTTGCAGTATCATCACCAGCCGTATTTTTTACACCTCTGTTATTTAAGCCTATTAAAGCCACAACATTATCTTGTACTTTGGTTGCAAGGTCGGTTTCTGTGGTATTTGTGTCTCTTGCATAGGTTTCTGTACCATTTACTGAGCCATCATATCCATTCATTCTAATTATAACTAGTTTATCTGCTCCGTAGTTATTTGCTGCTTCAACTGCTGTTGCAAGACTAGAACTTTCTGTAACTTGTACTGTCCATTCTGCTCCGCCATTTGTATCTGTTGTATCTGCATCTAAAATAATTTTGGTTTTTTGAGATATTGGCCTTGTTAAGTCTATTTCATTTGCTACATAATCTCTTGCATCTATTGCAATTTTATGATTTACGCCTAAAATAGATACGCTTAATAACAGTGAACTTAAAAATATAATAAATTTATTCATAATTACTCCTTATTTAAACTTAATTGATAAATACTAAAATTTTTATTAAAATACAGAGTGTTTTTGTATAAATAAGGGTATCTATTTATCGTTTTATCTTCTTTTTGTAATATTTTACTTATTTTTTTGGAATTTATATCATAAATAAAAATTTCACTGCCTGTATATTTTTCTCCATTGTCATAAACTCTTGCAAATGTAATTTTTTTACCATTGTTTGAAAATGAAGCATCTACACCTTTTGATATGTAAGTTGTTGTTTTTGTATCAATATTATATAGTAAAAGTCCTGTTTTTACACCTGAAAAGATAATTAAGTTGTTTTTGATTTTAGGAGCATAGTAAATATCATTATTATTAGGTGATATTTTTAGCCATGAGTTATTTTTTTTAATATATATTTTTCTCTCCATTTGTTTAATTTTTAATGAATCATTATTTACTTTATTTAATTTAAACCCATCATATAAATAATTACCATCATTTGTTTCAATATTTAATTTACCATTGTTTTCATAAATATTCTTAATTATCATTTTATCAGATAAAACTTGAGTTTTATTACTGTTTTTATCTAATTTAAATAATCCTCTATTTTTTAAACTTGTAAAAAATAAATTTTCATTAATTTTAATGAGTTTTAAAGTATTTTTAGGTTTATAAACTTGTTTTTGAGTATTTGCAAATAATAAAGTTGATGCAAATAGCATAATTAAGACATATTTAAGGTTAAAATTCATGTTTCCTCCAAATAAAACAAGTAATTATATCAAAGTTTTAAAAAAAGTGAAAGTAATTTTTATTTTGTTATTGAATAAAAAGATTGAAAGATTGTCAAAAAAATTATAAAATGTACTTTAGTTCGTTTTACTGTAAATAGGAGAATAATGAATAAGAAGATATTATTAAACGAAAATGGTTTGATATTAATAAAAGCTAATGAGTTATCTGTAGTTTTAAATGAAGAAAATAATTTGAAAATTGATGATTTTGATTTTGTTGATGATGCAAAAGATATTTATTTATTTAACAATGAATTAATTTATTCTTTTGGGGAATTTTTATATAAATTTGATTTATCTACAGGTGAAACTACTGAAATAATGAATATTGAAAATAAAAAAGCTACTGTTTTTGGAGATAAATTATATTTGGCTAGTTTTACAGATGGAAAAGCAACTATTGAGATTTTCAATGATAGTTTTACTTTTCTTGAGGAAAGATTATTTACTGAATTTGAAGAAACAAAAGCCTATTTTGATGAAGAATATCCTATTATGGTTAATTTATGGGATGACGATGAGGAATATTCTGTTTTAAAACCTGTAATTACAGGTTTTACTGTTGAGGATGGGTTATTTGTATTTTCAATTAATAAAAACCTCTATTTTGGAGATATAGATAAAAAAACAATAAAATATATTGAAATTCCACAAACTTTTGGCATGGAAGTAGATTTATTTTTAAGAAAACCATCTTTAACTTTACATGGAAAGGACAAAGAATTGTCTTTTGATTTTACTATAACTCAATTACCTTTCAGAAAAAAAAGAAGAGGAGGAATTGAAAAATTAGAGATTAAACTATTAAAAAGAGGAGTAGATAATATTACTCCATCTGTATCTAAAAATGGTGAATTTTGGTTTGGAGCTGAAGGAGAGAATGAATTATATCCTATTCTTATAAATTTAAAGAAAATGCTTCCTTTAGCTGTATTTGATGAACCTATTGCTAAAAATCATGCTTTAGTAGCTAGCTCTGATTTTAAATCTCTATTTACAACTGACTTTGAAAATGAATTAAAGAAATATGAATGGAATGATGAAGGAATCTTTTTAGATTATATTGTAAATTTAAAGGAATAAATAAAGTTTACTGTTGTTGATATTTTATCTACTTTTTGGAGAATATATGAGATTTATGTTGAAAAAATTTATAATACTTATGATTTTAGTAATATTACCAGTAGGTTTATTTGCTAAAAACGATTATACAGGCGGTGATTACACAAATGAAGAACTTAAAGATTATAAATTAAGTAATCTTGATACAATGAATAGAGTTTTATTATATGTTAAAAAAAGGTATTTAGAACCAGATAATATAGATGCAATCAAAATGTTTAAAAAATCTCTTAATTATATTGAAAGAAATATTCCACAGATTCTCATAAAATATGATGATGATGTTAGAAGTGTTACAGTTACAACAGAAAATAAAACACAAACTTTTAAATTTGATGAAACAAAAACTGTTTGGCATTTATCATTAAATTTAAAAGCAATTTTTAGTTTTTTAGAAGATAATATAAAAGATAAGAAAATAGAAAAAAATATCGAATTGTCTGCAGTTGAAGGTGTTTTAGCAACTTTAGACCCTCATACTAATTTACTCAGACCGTCTATATATACCGAAATGCAAATGAGTAATAGCGGTAGCTTTGGTGGTTTAGGTATTGTTATTTCAATGAGAGATAATAAATTAACTGTTGTTTCACCTATTGAAGATACTCCTGCTTTTCTTGCAGGCATTAAGCCTAAAGATGTTATTGTAAGAATTAATGAAGAGTCAACTATTGGTATGAGTTTATCTCAAGCTGTTAACAGAATGAGAGGTGAACCAGATACTCCAATTACTATTTATATCTTAAGAAAAGGATGGCTTAAAGCTAAACCCTTTAAACTAAAAAGAGCCCTTATTAAAATGAAGTCAGTATCTTCTAAGTTATTAGCTAAAAATATTGCCTATGTTAAAATCAAAAGTTTTCAAGGAAATACAGCAGAAGATTTAAAATCTCACTTAGAAAAATTAAAAAAAGAATCTAATGGCTTAAAAGGTATAATTTTAGATTTAAGGAATGATCCAGGTGGATTACTAGACCAAGCAATAAAGGTTTCTGATATCTTTTTAAAAAAAGGTTATATTGTATCAACAGTTGGATATGGAAGAGATGATAAAAAAGCTTATGATGATGGAGATGAGCCTAAAGTTCCTATGGTTATTTTAACTAATTCTGGTTCTGCATCGGCATCTGAAATTGTTTCCGGGGCCTTGAAAACTAATAAAAGAGCTTTAATACTTGGCCAAGCTACTTTTGGAAAGGGAAGTGTACAAACTTTAATGGATCTTGGAGATAGAACAGCTTTAAAGTTAACTATTGCTCAATATTTAATAAATTATGAGATATCCATTCAGGGTGTTGGTATTAAACCTGATATTATGATTACTCCTGTAACGTTATCAAAAGATGAAATATCATACTACGACCAAGCAATGTATTATCATGAAGCAGACTATAACAATACTCTGGCTAATAAAAATAAAAAATTAGGAGATGTTGTAAGGTCTTCAATAAGATATTTATTTGAAGATAAGCGAGATGAAAAAACTAAAAAAGATGAAAAATTTTATAGTAATGATTTAAAATTTAAAGATGATTTTGAAACTCAAATTGCAATCAGACTTTTAAAAGCAGGAAACTCAGATAATAGTGATAAATTTTATTCTGAAATTCAAGATGAACTTACTAAAATAAAAAAAGAACAAGACAGTATAATTTCTAAAAAGTTAAAGAAATTTAATGTTAATTGGGAAAAGCCAAACTCTTATTCTAAAATAGATACTTCTAAACTTAAGATTAAATTTGAAACTAAAGCTATAAGAGCTGGAAATAAATTAAAAACGACTGTTTATGTAACAAATAATTCTGATAGTACAATTTATAGGTTGAGAGCATCTTCGGAATCTGAATCATATTTTCTTAATGGAATTGAATTTTTATTTGGTAAAATTGAACCTGGTAAAACTGTTTTTTGGAAATCAGAAATATCTATACCTAAAGAAGCTAGTTCTCAGAAAATTAATTTAACACTTAAATTTTCAGAAGGAGAAAAAGATTTAAATTTTAAAAAATCAACAATTGTTGTAATAAAAGCAAATAAAAAACCGAGATATATTTTAACTTATTATTTAAAAGATGCTAATAAAAATAATAAAATTGAAGAAAATGAAAAAATTAAATTATTTGTAGAGTTAAAAAATATTGGTGGCAATGGTGGAGAAACAAGTCTTACTTTAAAAAATAAAACATCAAAAGAATTATTTGTGAGTAAAGGAATTCAATCAATTAAAAAGCTTCCAAAGGGTAAAACATTTAAAACATCTTTTGAATTTGAAATAAAAGGTAATGAATTACCACAAAATAAAGTTTTGGCTGATTTGCTTTTATATGATAGTGAAACTAAAAAGTTTAAAATATTTGATATGAGTTTTCCTTTTAATAAAAAATATCATAAAAAAGTAACTAAAAAAGAAATTGTAATTGATTTTGATAAAAATATTCCTTTATTAGTTAAAAACGGAGAATCTCAAACTGTTGAAATATCAGGAGTAATGAAAGGTAAAATTATGGATTATTATCTTTATACTTCATCTAGTAAAAAATTGAAATTTGATTATGACAAAGTATTATTTTCTTCAAATAAAAAAGCTAAGAAAATTATTAAATTTAAAACTAAAGTTACTTTAAAGCCAGGGTTAAATCATATTACTCTTATTGCAAGAACAACAGAGAATTTTATAACAAGTAAAGATATATTAATTTATAATTTAAATGGTCTTAAGGGTTTGAATTTTACAAAATAGATTTATATTAATTGCATTTTCCGTTATTGCAGACAGCTGTTTCATCATCTAAAATTAATTTACAATCATTATCACTTGTACAAGGCTTAACACAAACAGATGTAACTATAAGAGATAGACAAACCATATCCATATCACTGCAATCTAAGTCAGAAGAACATATCTTAGTGCAGTAATTATCTAAATTAATTCCTTGGATTTCCATATCAAAGCATCCATAACTTGCATTTTCATTACAATTATTTTTTTCTTCACATAAATCACCTAATTCTACAGTTTTATTTGCATTTAAATGTTTACATGAGCCTGTTTCTTCATCACAAACAGACCTTAATATTTTTAAATTATCACAATCTTTATTTGCAATTGTACATCTAGTATCTGTATCTAAATTAGATAATTTTAAACTATAATCATTGTCAGCGCTTAAATCGGTATCCGTACTTGTTTTGTATCTGTAAATATGAATATAATATAATCCTTTAGCTAGAAATTTTGAGTTGACAGTTTCTTCTCCACCTACATTTGTATCATTTGAGGCCATGCTATAGCCAATTGTTTTAAAGTTCTTATCCACAATAATTAAATCTAAATCTCCTTTTGGAAATGATAAATTAAAGTTTAAACTGCTTACATCTTTTGTTAAGTTTATTTTATACCAATCTTGGTCTTTTATACATATTTTTTTGTTTAGCATTATATCATGATTTTTTAAATCTGTTATATCAATTTCTTCTGCTTTAGAGGATATATCATTATCTGATTCTCCTCCACAACTATGCTCTTCAAAGGGAATACAAGTTTTAGGAATTGCTAATACATCGCAGTATAATTTTTCATTATTATTTATTGAATTTATCTCTCCACACTCAGAGTCGTTGTTACAATCATATTTAATACATTGACCTAAACTATTACATATTTCTTTTTTAGCACAATCACTGTGACTATTACATTTTTCTTTACAAATTAAAGTTTCTGAATTTTTTTGGCAAACTTTATTGTTTTCACAAGTTGTATCATTTTCCCATACATTATTTTTACAAATTAAAATACTTTTAGTATTTTCACTACATTTTTTGGTATTTTCAATACATGTTTTTTGACATTTGAATGTGTTTTGGTTACAAATTTCATTATTTTGAGTATCACAATGACCATCAATAACACAATATCCTTCTTTTAAGACATCACATTTCCCATTTTGAGGATTACAATCAGCCCAAACTTTATCACATGTAATATCTTTACATTTATCTTTTTCTATTTTACATATATTGTTAACACAAATTAAGTTATCATTACATGTTTTATCTTTATAACAGTTTTTTCCTTCCTTACCTAAGTTTTTTGATAAATCTTTAGAGTCTGAAGAACAACTAGTCGCTATTAAAGTCATTAAAAGTAAAAGGGTATAAAAAAATTTCATGTTTTCTCCTATAAATGGTTAAACTTACGATATGTATTATAGCTTATTATTTAAATTTGACAAGATTTTTATTTAAATCTGTTTTAATAAAAAATAAAAAA
Organism: bacterium; assembly: GCA_027064085.1. Lineage (GTDB taxonomy): Bacteria > UBP6 > JAFGXH01 > JAFGXH01 > JAFGXH01 > JAMOQH01. The sequence goes on from JAMOQH010000106.1 coordinate 16,027, forward strand.
AGATAGATTTTTATTGAAAAATTTTCTATAATGTATTCTTTTAATTTAGGAGAAAGAATGTTTATTGGAATAAGTGGAATTATCGGTGCGGGAAAGACAACATTAACTACTAATTTAGCAAAAGAATTAAATTATCCTACATATTACGAACCTGTAAAAGAAAATGCTTACCTTACTGATTTTTATGCAGACCCAAAAAGATGGGGAGCAATGATGCAATTTTATTTACTTGCAAAAAGATTCGAACAACATCAACAAATTATATGGAATGGATCAGGAAATGCTGTTCAAGATAGAACAATATATGAAGATACTATTTTTGCAGAAATGTTATATGAAGATGGTTTAATAGATAAAAGAGATTACGAAACTTATATTAGTCATTTTAATGTAATGAAAAGATACTTAGTTTATCCCGATGCTATTATATACTTAGAAGTTTCTCCTGAAGTCGCAATGGAAAGGATAGCAAAAAGAGGAAGGTCTATGGAAAAAACCATTAGTATTGATTACTTAAGAAGTCTTGAAGCTGGGTATAATAAATTTTTAGAGGATATGAGTCAGTGGACAACCGTTATTAGAGTTGATTATAATGAGTATCAATCTGTTGAGCTTTTTTTAAAGTTAATTGAGCGAAAAATTCCGCAAGAAAATAGATTTTTTAGGTCATTAAGAAAGATATAAAATGAGTAGAGAAAATTTTTTTAATATATTAGAATTATCCCCAAATGAGAATAGGGAAGACATTATTACAAAGGCAATGAAAAAAAAGCAGGCTGAATGGTCTAAGCTTAGGAATCATCCTTCAAAAGGTAGAATTGCTCAAAAAAATTTATCCTTATTAAAAGAGATAAAAAAAGTAATGTTGAATAATGATTTAAGAGCAAAAGAAGCACAAGCTTTATTAAAAGAAACTCAAAGAGATCAGCATAAGTTAGAAGCTGAATTAAATAAACAAATAGAATTATTATCATCAAAAGGAAAGATATATAAGTCAGAATTTAAAAAATTAAAAGAAAAATTTTCTTCATTTAAAAATATTGAAAATAGAATTAAAGTTAAGATAGTAAATGATACTCAAACTAGTACATTAAAATCACAAACTCAAAATTCAAATGAGAGTTTCTTACCTACTTTAGAGCGTTCTACTTTACAAAAAATAAATGCTTCTTTAAAGATTTTAGGTAAAAGAGATTTATATCATTTTCTAGGAGTAAGCAGTTCTCTATCTCTAGTAGAGTTAAAAAAAGTTATTGAAAAGAAATACTTACAAAATAATAAATCTGCATCTAAAACAGCAGAAGTAACATCAACTTCTGAACTTCTAGGCATGCTTAAATCAATTATTCATGATAAAAGCAGAAAGCAACTCTATGACAATCATATTATATTAACTAAACTAAAAAAACTTGATGAATTAATGGAGATATCAGGAAAAAATGGTGTTATAGAAAAGGAAGAATATTTATTTATTTATGAAGAAGGAAAGCTAAGTGATTTACCAGAAGATGTTATAAAAGAATATATAGATTTTTTTGCTAAAAATAGGAGTATAAAGCTAGAAATTCCTGATTTCAGTAAGCCTATTAAATTTAGAAGGAAAGAAAATAATGAAGAGCAGTTATTTAATTTAATTAGAAGTAATGAGCCTCGAGACATAGAGGATTTACTAAAAAATAATTCAAATATTAATATTAATCAAAAAAATAAACATGGTTCAACGCCATTAATACTTGCAACATATTCTGGATATTTAAAAATCGTAAAAATATTAATAGAAAATGGAGCAGATATAAATTTAACAAGTAATGACAACACAACGCCATTAATTTGGGCGACTGTTGGTAATCACATTGCAATAGTAAGATATTTACTTAATAATAATGCTGATATTGATGCAAAAGATAAACATGGTTTTACTGCATTAATGTGGGCTGCATCAAAAAATAATGAAAGTCTTGTAAAGATTTTTTTACAATATGGTGCAGATACTCAAGTTAAAAATTACAACTCTGAAACAGCTTATGAATTAGCTAAAAAGGCAGGAAATATTAGATTATTCTATATAATCAAAGACCACAAAGGAAATGATAAAATAAATTTAAAGGAAAATATCATTAAAGCGGTGAATAACAATGATTTAATATATTTAAGTAAGCAGTATGGTGTTAAATTTAATGAAATTACAGATAAAGATGGTAATAATATACTCCATCTTGCAATCCAAAAGAAAAAAAGAGATATCATTGATTGGATATTAACCAATAGAAAAATAAATGTAAATTCACAAAATAACCAAGGGAATACTCCATTAATTGAAGCTATTTTAAATGATGATGGCATAACGGTTTCAAATTTACTAAAAGAAAGAAGCTTAGATATAAATAAACAAGATAATAATGGTTATACTGGATTGATACATGCGGTAAATAGAGAGAATGAGTATCTAATTAAAACACTCTTAAATCATAATGCTAAAATGGAAATAGAAGACAATAATGGTAACAGAGCATTAACAATTGCCGTATGGCAAAATAAAAGAAGTTTAGTTGGGCTTCTAATTGACAATGGAGCCAAAACAGATATAAAAACGAATAGTGGAAAATCATTATTAGATTTGGCAGAAGAAAGAAATAATAAATCAATGATTGATTATTTATTAATGTATATTACCCCCCGTATGGACGAGGCGGTGACGCATCCTGCGGAGAATTCAAAATCCCATTCTACTGGAAATACAAAAAAAACCACAAATAAGAAGGGAAAATTTACTTCTTCTAAAATGAATAAAGAAGAAAGTATTCAAGCTATTAAAGAGCAAAATGGGACTGCTTCTAAAAAGGCTGAAAAGGAAAAGAAGAAAGATAAGAAACCATGGTGGAAATTTTGGTAATTTTAAGAGGATGTAATGGCTCAAGAAAGAGGAATTAAAAAAGAAGTTGCTTTATTACAAATTTCAATAAAAAATATTGCATATTTAGAAAATAATTTATCATCAGCCGAAATAATAGACCTTATGAATAAAGTTTATGTAAAAATTAAAACTATTCTAAAGGGCAAAGATGCTTATCTTTATAAATTCATAGGAGGTGATTTTTTTATTATTATGGATAATTTAAAAAATGATAAAATAAAATTAGAAAATACTTTTTATTTAACCAAGGAAATTTTTGATAAATTAAAAAAGCACAATGATTTCTTAAAACAAAATCATATTCCTGAAATTAAATGCTCTATGGTTCTTGATTATGGTAATGTCTCTATGGGAAAAGTTAAATTTGAAGATGCTTCAGTTCCTATTATACTAGGGACTCCATTTAAAAATACTCAAAGAGCCATAAGTTTAAACGAAAAAAAGGATATTACTCCATTACTTTTAACAGAGAATATATATAATAAAATTCAACATATTCTTACCGAATATATGATTTCGGTTATGGGATACATGAAAATAGATGATAAAGATTTGTATTTATATGGATCTTATAGATTTAATAAATAATTTTAAAATTATTTATTATTAATTACTCGGAATACATTTCTTTCATATATGATTCTGTAAATTTTTTGTAGGCAAAACTTTCATTGATGTCTTCTTTATATTTATTAAATTTTTCAAAATTAATTTTGTTATTTCCAATTTCTTTTTTAACGAACTTATTTAATTCATCAATGAATTCATCACCCAAATCATGTTTTTGTGCCCACGAAAGCAATACTGAAAATGTTAATTCCCTATTATAATTTTTATCCACTTTCTTAAGAAGAAGTTTTAAAAAATTAGCAGCTCTTTTTTTATACCAAGAACCCGTTAATAACATAAAAACAACAACAAATGCAATAGCCCAAGCAATTCCCCAATACCATGTTTGATAATACCAACCTGCCCCTAGTGCTCCTAGCATTGCAAAGCCTAAAACTGTATCTAAATTTCCTTTCCATTGTTTATAGTTATTCTCATCTGAAATACTTGTAAATTCTCTATCAATTCGTTTAAATTCTTCTTTTAACATATTGGTGATATCATTAGAGTCATTAGACATATTGTTTTTGGGATTATTACTTATATTTCTTTTAGATGTATAATTAATGTTATTTTTATTAATTATATTCTCTATTTCACTTAAAGAAGATATCCTTTCTTGAGGGTTAAGATCTAATAATCGTTCTAATAAATACATTAATTTATTACTTGCATATACATTTTCTTTCCAATTTAATTCTAAATTGTTTTCAATCATATCCTCAGGTTCTTTTCTCGATAATAATACTAATGCAATTACTCCTAATGAGTAAAAATCACTTGCAAAAGTGGCCTCTCCTTTTAGTTGTTCTGGAGCCATGAAGCCATAAGTACCAGAAATTGTTGCATTTTTGTTCATATTTATGTTTTTAACGCTTCCAAAATCAATAATAGCGAGGGAGCCATCTGATTTTCTCATAATATTTGATAATTTTATATCCCTATGGATAACAGGTGGCCTCAAAGAGTGTAAATAGTTTAATATTTTTGCTATTTCTAATATTAGCTCAATTACTTCATCTTCAGTATATCTTTTTTGCTCAAATTCTTCTCTTAGGGTAATACCATCTATGTATTCCATAACTATATAAGATTTTGCATTTCTTCCTATTCCTAATTCAAATTCTTCAATAAATTTAGGTATAGATTTATAATTTAATTGAGATAAAATTTCTGATTCGCGTTTAAACAATTCTTCATTTTTCCACTTTTCAAGAGTTCGTAATGATAATTCTTTAATTACAAGTTTTTCATTATTTGCAGAAAGTTTAACTGTTCTTTTTAACTCATCTCCTTTAAGTTCATTGTTATTAGCTTTTTGAGCCAAATATGTGATTCCTATATTTTCGCCTAGTATCTTTAATAAATAGTATTTATTATTTAATTTTAAGTTACTAGTGCATTGTTCACATGTTAAGTTATAAGGACTATTTTCACTACCACAATCAGGACAAATTACATTATTCATAACTTCCTTTAAAAGTTCTAATATAAGAATACAATAATTATAATATATTTTCAATTTTTTAGTATAATTTTCTCCACCCACTACTATGGGGTATTTATTTGTATAAAATAAGCTTTATTTATTATAATTTATTTAGTGCTAATCAATTTTTTAAGAATATTTCAATAAATTTTAACAAATCTTCTATTTTAGAATGATAGACTTTTTTTATTTGTTCAAAATCAATTTCACCAAAATCAGTTATAATTCTGAAAAAAACGCCATTAATTTTATTTATTTTTAATAAATATGCTATTTCTGAGCTTTCCATATCAAAACAAATTTTTAAGTTTATTAAACTTTTATTTGGTTTTTCAATATCATTAACACTAACAGATTCAAATATTTCTAATTTCGGTAAATTATTAAACTTTTTTACCCATTTAGGAATTTTTGTATTTATAGAAAAGTATTTATTTAAAATATCATTTTTATAACTAAAACTATTTAGAATTACTAGTTTACCAAGATTGTAATTGTAAGAACCTGCACTTCCAAACATTAAAACATCATCTATATTAAATCTATCAATAACTCTTTGTAAAGAAGGCATTGCCATTGTTTGAGTTATTCCCAAAAAAGCAAAATAGAATTCTTTATTAAACAATTCAAGTATATATAATTTAGACTGTTGTTTTTTGTCTTTAAAGATTATCTCTTCTTTTAATATTTTTGCTTTTTTAAGCAAAAATTCAGCTTCAAAATAATTAAAAGTTATTAATAATTTCATGATAAACTTATTAATATTTCGGGGGCAATCATGCCTAACTCTTCTTGTTCTTCTGTAAGCTCAACAACACTCATAAAAAGCTCTTGTAAGCTAATATTTAACTCTAAACTTTTAATTTTCTTGTTGATTTTACCTTTTTTATAGATATAAGATGAGTTTTTAGCGTTTATTTTAAATTTTTGATTTAAGCTTTTAATATCTTGTAGTATATTTAAATTATCAATATATATAATATTACTATTATTATTTAAAATTGACTCTAGTTTAATATTACTACCTTTTAAATATAAAGAAAGAATTCTTGAATTTTTTGTGTCTAAAAATGTATCACCAGTTAATGGTATTTTATATTTTATTGATTCATAGTATGAAGCAGTTAATTCTCTTAATTTTCCATTTCTTATTATATTGACTATAGTTTTTTCTTCTCCAATTTCATCAAAAGGAGCAATAGCTAATAATGGATGATATGGTGTTGATTGTATATTAATTTTATGTGAAAAAATCTTTTTATTAAGATTATTTCTAAATATGTTAAATTCATTTTCAAAATAATCAGTTGATGAAAAATTATTTTTAATTTTATGCAATATTTTCGCTATAGATAATGATGAAAAGATAATTTTATCATTGTTGATGGTATAATTTTTTAATGTTTTTAAATTTAATTTTTCTTGTATATCATTATTTTTTTGTTCTAAATAATTTTTAATTTCTTTTATATTATTAAAAATTTTATTTATAGTTATAATATTATCATTTTTTTTAATTTCTAAATTTAAAACTATTTTATTTTGTTTATGATGGGCATTTATCCCTTTGGAATTAACAATTGAAATAATAGGATAAGCATTATTAAATGGTGAAATTCGTCCTTTTTTAATATAAATTCTTCCATTTATAATACATTTTTTACTTAAAAAATCAAAAATGTATTTAGAGATAGTGTCTAAGAGTAATAAATTATTATATTCATCAAAATTTATTTCAAGAGTATTATTATCTCTGTAGTTAATGGGTTTTAAAAATGGATATTTTATGAGATTATGATTTTTTATGTTTTGGTTTAATTTTATTATATCAAATAAATCATCTTTAAAAGTGGAGTTAAAACTAAAATAGTTTTTTTTATATTCTCCCCTTACAGACAAGTAATAGTCATTTTTAGTTGATGAATTTATTATAATATTGTCTTTAATTTCTACAAAATGATACTCACCGCCTCTTAATGCAAATTCTAGATTTTTAATTCTTCTTAATCTTTTATGATTTTTATTGAAAATGTTTTCTAATTTATTATTCATAGTTTTTACCAATATAAATATATGGAGCCTTGACTGATGAATTTTCTAAACCTATAACTTTTGTTATTGCTGTAAAGTTTTCTATTTTTTCTAATTCTCCAAGGGGAATATTTATTGTTTTAATCATATATCCTTGATTTTTTTCTTTACTAAATAAAGATAAATCACAATTAATGACAAGTTTTCCATAGGATATTTTAATAGAGTCAAAATCATTAACTAATAAGTAGTTATTTTCTAAATTACTAATTTTAAAATCACCTTTTGGGGTTTCTAAATCGGGCTGTTTTATTATGAATTTGTGCTTATTGAAATCATAAAAATAACCACTAGAATTATCATTTTGAAAAATATTTCCACCACTCAATCCTTTGTATTTAGAGCTTACCCTAAAAGTACCTTCATCATCATATAAATTAGCCTGAACTCCTTTGTAAAGATATGGATTAATATTTAATTCTAGTGCTTTAAAATCTAAATTATTATTAAATAAAAATAATGATATTTTTGCAACAACTCTTGGCGATAATATTAAATCATAAGTTCCCGAAAGAAGTTTAAATTTTTTATTATTGATTTCAGGAAATTTTATATCATTAATATTATTAATTTTGTAATGTTCAAAATAATTTCTATGCTTTATTTTAATGTTAAATTTTACTGTTAAAAAGTCTTGTTCTATAATAGAACCGATATTTGAAACAATTATTTTGGAGTTCTTTTTTATTGTAAAATCTAAAAACTTGGGTCCATATTTATTTTTAAAGGTTTTAAGTTTATAATTGATTTTTTGAATATTTTTATAGTTTAAATCTTCTGTTTTTTTACTAAATGTATGAATATATGGATAATAAACCCTGATTTTATCAGAAGGTAAAATAGTTGCAACTCTTGAGTTTAATATCGCTAAATCAAAAGCTTCTTTAATATTTTTAATTGGAGTCGTTGTAAAAAAATTACCCAAATTATTTTTTTCAATAACTCTAATACGACTATAAAAATTGTTTTTATAACCTAAATTATTATTGTATGAGCATTCTTTTAAGGATAAAAAATCAGAGTAATAAAAAGAAAGCCCCGCATAAAGCGAGGCTATTTCTTTTATTAAATTGTGTTGAGTTGTCAATTTACCTAATTCATTAAATCAGACATCTTAACTGTTGAGCTATCATCTTCTGCATAATCATCAGCGATACCTCTTGCTTTTTGTTCATCATATGATCTTGCTGAAACAGATATTTTTCTTTCATCTGGATCTATATTAAGAACTCTAACCTTAACTGTGTCGCCTTCATTATATGATTTACCTTCAGAAACTTCTGATCTATGCATAAAAGCAGTTAAGCCTTCTTCAAGTTCAACATAGTATCCAAATTCAACAACTTTAGCAATTTTACCTTCAACTGCTTTGTTTTTATATTTGCTTGGAATATCACCCCATGGATCATCATCAAGTTGTTTAACTCCAAGAGAAAATCTTTCATTTTCAACATCAATGCTTAATACTTGAGCTTCGATTTCATCACTTTTCTTGTATAATTCTTGTGGATGTTTAATCTTTTGTGTCCAAGAAATATCGGAAATATGAATTAATCCATCAATACCATCTTCAATACCAATAAAGATACCAAAATCAGTAATATTTTTTATTTTACCTTTAATAATTGTTCCAACAGGATATTTTTCAGATAAAAGAGTCCAAGGATTTGGCTCAGTTTGTTTCATTCCAAGAGCGATTCTTTTATTTTCTCTATCTATATTTAAAACAACTACTTCTACTTCATCATCAATAGCAAGTAATCTTGAAGGTTTTTTAATTCTTTTTGTCCATGACATTTCAGAAACATGAATAAGTCCTTCAATTCCTTTTTCTAATTCTACGAAAGCACCATAGTCAGCCATAGAAACAACACTACCTGTATGACGACTTCCAATAGGATATTTTTCTTCTGCAACAACCCAAGGATCATCTGTAATTTGTTTAAGACCTAAGCTTACTCTTTCATGATCTTTATCAAAAGATAATACTTTTACTTTTACTTCATCACCAACATGGAAAATTTCTGAAGGATGATTAACTCTTCCCCAAGACATATCGGTAATATGTAATAAACCATCAATACCACCAAGATCAACAAATGCACCATAATCTGTAAGATTTTTAATGATACCTTCTACTGTCATTCCTTCTTCAATCTTTTCTAGTGTAGTTTCTTTAAGGTTTTCTCTTTCTTTTTCAAGAAGGGCTCTTCTTGAAAGAACAATATTTCCTCTTTTTTGATTAACTTTGATTACTTTGAAATCGTAAACTTCACCAATTAATTTATCTAAATGTCTAATTGGTCTTAAATCAATTTGAGAACCCGGTAAAAATGCTTTTACTCCAATATCAACATGAAGTCCACCTTTAACTTTAGATGAAATTCTACCTGTAATAACAGTTCCTTCTTCATAAGCTACTTTAACTTTTTCCCAAACTCTTAATCTATCTGCTTCACTTTTTGATAAAACTAAGTTTCCTCTATCATCTTCATCTTTAAATAGATAAACGCTTACTTCATCTCCAAGTTTACACATTAATTGTTTGGATTCTTCATCACGGAATTCTTCTATAGGAACCATTCCTTCTGATTTGTACCCAATGTCTACCATTACATAATCTTTTGTAATTTCAATGATTTTACCATCTACGATAGAATCAGGTGCTGCGGTCTTCTTGTTTTGTTCAAATTGTTGTAACAATTCTGCGAAAGTTTCACTCATTAAAGCTCCACTAAAATAAAATGATTAATAAACTACTCTCAAGTTCATCTTAAAAGCGGTTAATATTACCCATTTTTTCAATCTGTGTCAATGTTTTTTTTATTTTCCAACAAGTAATTATTCATATCGATCGGTGCTTATGGCCATAATTTAACTATCAGAATAGGAAAAACTTCAAAAAACTTCAAAATCTTTACTGTTTTTTATTTTTATGTTATAATATTATAAATTATTTAGGAGTGGGGGATGAAACTATTATTTCTTTTTTTAATATTGTTAGTATATTCATGTGCAAATCCAAGTGCTGAAAGCCTATGTAATGGAAACCCTTGTAAAGAAGCTCATAGAACTGTTTGTAAGCTTGATGGAGATACCTTTAATTGTTTATGTGATGAAGGTTATAAAGATAAATATGGAGTATGCATAAAGGATACAGCAAGTGAGTCATGTGAGCCTAATCCATGTAAGACGGAACATAGAACTATCTGTAATAGTGATAATGGATTTCCCGTGTGTTTATGTGATAATAATTATCATGATGAAAATGGTGCTTGTGTAGAAAATACAAATAACTGCAGTAATACGGAGCATGACGAAAATGGTTTATGCATAAGTAATACCAAAATGGTTGATTGTAATCCAATTACTCCTCCTATAAATGCAACAAGTAATAATTCTCAAGTTGAAATAACATGGAATAATGGTTCTTGGTCACAACCTTCTGATTGTGGTTGGGTATGTAATGATAATTACCATCCTAATCAAAATAATACGGCTTGCGAAGAAAATACTTTACAATGTGAAGATAATGAACATGAAGAAAATAATACTTGTATAAGTAATACTAAAATGGTTGATTGCAGTCCAATTACTCCCCCCGTAAATGCAACAAGTAATAATTCTCAAGTTGAAATAACATGGAATAATGGATTGTGGAGTATTCCAGATGACTGTACATGGACTTGTAAAAACGGTTACCACCCTAATCAAAATAATACGGCTTGTGAAGAAGATACTTTACAATGTGAAGATAATGAACATGAAGAAAATAATACTTGTATTAGCAATACTAAAACAGAACATTGTACAAACAATACTCCTGCAACGGGTATAAATGTTGATGATTTCGTAGAGATTACTTGGAATAATGGTAGTTGGTCAACTCCTGCTGATTGCGAATGGTATTGTAATCCTGGTTATAATAAAACCGCTACTGGTTGTGAAATAATAGGTAATCCTGGAGTTGAATGTACATCTGATAATACTTGTTTAGGAGAAAATACATTCTGTGCTGATTATACTTCAAATGGATATTGTTCTGCAACTTGTACTAGAGATGGTGATGTTTGTATGACTGATGGTGTATGTAGTTCTCAGGTTTGTTACAAAACTTGTACAGTTGGTGATGATTCTACTTGTGAAAGAAGTGATTTAATTTGTATTAATGGTGAAAATAATATTGGTGGAGTATGTAAACTAAAATGTTATTCGGATAGCGAGTGTAATTCTGGTTATTGTGCAGCAAATGGTCATTGTGAAGTAAATTATATGTCTTGCGAGTTTGATACTGTAAGTAATAGTGGTTGTAGCGACAACAATACTTGCTTTGATGATAATGGCAGTACTTATTGTTATCCTAATTTGGGAAAACATCTTGGTGATGTGTGTTCAGGTGCAAGGGAATGTATTGCTCAATATGATTGTATTGGTAACACAACAGATGGTTACACTTGTCATGAATTATGTAGAGATAATGGTAGTGGTGATTTTGAAAATACAACAGATTGTCAAAGTGGTCCTAATGTATGTAGTGGAAATATAACGGGAGAAGATTATGGCTACTGTTTATTTTCTTATGAAACATGTAATGCCGACCCGGTAAGTAATAGTGGATGCCCTTCTGATGAAATATGTATAGATGATAATGGACAGGGTACTTATTGCTTATTTAGTAGTGGTAAATTAAACGGAGAAACATGTATATATTCTAATGATTGTCTTGCAGGTTATGGTTGTGTTGGCCCCCAAGATGGTACTCATACATGTACTAAATATTGTAGGTCTGTTTCTGATTGTAATGGTGCCACTTGTACTTTATTTTCAGGCGAAGATTATGGTTATTGTAACTAGTAAATAATGACTACTTCAAATTCTTAATGATTTTAAAATATTCATCTTTATCATATTGTTGATTAAGTATATAGTATTCCTTGTTTCTTAGACCAATACAACCATAGCAATAGGTGCAGTTATAGCAATTTTCACAATAAACTAAGTATCTAGAATTATGACAATTTGATGAATTGTTTAAATAGGCTGAAGTTGTGCAGTTTACTGAATTATGACTATGTGAAATTTCAACACTATTCTCCAGATATGAACAATAAGTTGCTTTAAAGCAGGAATTGCAATTATCACAAAAAAAACATTTTGTACAATTATTGCATTTTTTTATATTGTAACATTTTTCATTTGTATTTTTATTGCTTAATTCTCTTTTTAATTTATTAAATTCATTTAAAAACTCATTCTTCTTCATATTTTGCTCTTAACTCCATAAAGGTATTAAAATTTATATTTCTAATTATATCTAAAATATCAGTCATATCATTAATGTTTTTTCCACTAATAATCCAGGTGTATCCCAAGTGATTAAACACTCCATTTACTACTTTAAGTTTATAGTTAATTGATAAGTGAATAGATATATTACCTAATTTATAACTTTTATAAAAGAAATCTTTTTGTCCTTTTTTTAGTAGTAATATAAATTTTATATTTAAGTCAGTAACTTCAAGCTCTATTCTCTTTTTTTTATTTTCATAACTTAATGAAATGGTATTTAATAGTACTTTTTCTCCATTATTTTTAAAAGATAAATGTCGCATAGAGTATTTATCTATAACTGGTTTAAATATTGCTCTCATTTTATCAGAAATATGTAATTTAGCTTTGTTAGAACTTCCTTTGCCAAAGTTTTTACCTTTATTTAATTCTTTTATAACATTTTTTTTATATTCTAAAAATTCTAAATCATCAAGAGTTGTTTTAATTTTTTCTTTTTCCTTAACTTTTTTATTTTCTAAATTTTTTTCTATTTTTTTAAAAGTAGTTTGATTTATCTCTAATTTTTTACCTTTTGGCATTTTTATTATAACTTTTTCTTTAACTTTTTTTTCTTTTAGTTTAGGTTTTTCTTTTTTATCATTTTTTAATATTTTACTTGCTTCTTTTTGATTTAAGATTTTTATTTTTGGGGGGACATCTTCTTTTTTTGAGTTACAAGAAATAAAAATAAATATCATTAGTATTATTAAAAGTTTCATATCAGCTCCTAAAACTTAGGTTTATAATAAAGTATATGATTAATATTTTCAAGTTTATATTAGATGTATAGATTTTATTTAGAAAAGATGACTGATATTTGGAGTAAATTAATAAAATTTAATAGTATTAATCTCCTAAATATATATCAAATTTGTTTAAAAATAATAATTAGAAATTTAACATTCTTAATATATTGTAAAAAATGATAAAATTACTTGCAAAATTATTCAATAAGATTATATTATAAGCCATTGTTTGAAGGAGTAGTTATGAGTGAACTTAGAAAAACTGCATTTTATGACTTGGAAAAAGCATTTAATGGTAGATTTACTGATTTTGGGGGGTGGGATTTACCAGTTAGATACACATCACAAGTAGAAGAGCATTTAACTGTAAGAAATTCTGTCGGAGTATTTGATGTTTCACATATGGGAGAAATTTTCATAACAGGAAGAGATGCCTTAAAGCAGGTAAACTATCTTGTAACTAATGATGTTGAAAAACTTGTTGATTATCAAATTTTATATACTCCAATGATGAATAAAAAGGGGGGCGTTGTTGACGATTTACTTGTTTATAGGTACAATGATGAAAAATTTTTACTAGTTGTTAATGCTGCAAATGTAGAAAAAGATTTTCAATGGATGCTAGAAAATAATAAATATTATACTGTTATTGAAAATGAAAGTTCTAAATATGTACAATTAGCAGTACAAGGGCCTAAAAGTGAAGCAACTTTACAAAAAATCTTTACAGATGTAAAACTTTCAGAAATAGAATATTATAATTTTAAAGTAGTAAAATATAAGAATCAAGATATTATACTTTCAAGAACTGGTTATACTGGCGAAGATGGGTTTGAATTATACTTTTTTGACAATATTGCTACTGAAGTATGGACTAAAATTTTCGAAGCAGGTGAGGAATTTGGAATCAAACCTATAGGTTTAGGTGCAAGAGATACCTTAAGATTAGAGAAGAAAATGGCTCTTTATGGTCATGAATTATCGGATACTATAAATCCTCTTGAAGCCTCTTTAAAATGGACAGTAAAATTTGACAAGAAAGAATTTATTGGCAAAGAAGAAGTGTTAGCTTTAAAAGGAAAAGGAAAATTACAAAAAAAATTAGTTGGAATAGAACTAATAGATAAAGGTGTACCAAGACATGGAGCTATTTTAAAGAATGATAAAGGTGAAGAAATAGGTTTTGTAACTAGCGGAACTAAAAGTCCATCACTAAATAAGTCTATAGCTTTAGCAATGTTAAATAAAGGTTACTTTAAGTTAGGAACTGAAGTTTTTGTTGAATTAAATAAAAAATTAAGAAAAGCGGTTGTTATTAAAACCCCTTTCTTATAAAACTTTTTTATAGGAGGAATTATGACAGAAGTTAGAGAAGAATATTTTTATAGTAAAGAGCATGATTGGGTTAAAATTGATGGAGAATTTGCATACCTTGGTATTAGTGACTATGCTCAAGATGAACTTGGTGAAATTGTTTATGTTGATTATGTTAAAGATGTTGGTGATGAAATTAAAATTGGTGAGGACTATGCATCAGTAGAATCTACAAAATCAACATCGGAAGTATTTTCATTAGTAAGTGGTGAAGTGGTAGAGCTAAATGAAGCTGTTGAGGATGATAGTGAAGTTATAAATGCTTCTCCTTACGATAATGGATGGATTATTAAGATAAAATTATCTGAAACAGTTGATACTTCTCAGCTTTTATCAGCAAGTGATTACGAGGATTTTTTAAAAACTTTATAAAGAGTTAAAATGAGATATTTACCTTTAACGGAAAAAGATAGGAAAGAAATGATGATAAAAGTTGCAGTTAATTCTGTAGACTCATTATTTACATCAATTCCACAAAACTATCATATTACTAATGGTATAGGATTAGAAGAAGGATTATCTGAGTCTGAATTATTAAATAAATTGGAGAATTTATCTAATAAAAATAAAACTTTTGATAATGTTGATGCTTTTATTGGAGCAGGTTTGTATAATCATTATATTCCTGTAGCAGTTGACCATATAATATCAAGGTCAGAGTTTTATACTGCATACACTCCATACCAACCAGAAATAAGTCAAGGAACACTTCAATCAATATTTGAGTTTCAAACATTAATTTCTCAATTATTTGATATGGAAATAACAAATGCGTCAATGTATGATGGAGCAACTTCATTAGTAGAAGCAATTTTAATGTCTAAAAGAGTTAATAGAAAAAATAAAGCTCTTATTTCATCAACCGTGCATCCCGAATATAGAGAAACAGTTGCAACATATTTTAATCAAAATGATTATACCGAAATTTCATATAATGAAGATGGTGTAACAGATGTAGATAGTTTAATATCTCAAATAGATGAAGATACAACCGCAGTTGTTATTCAATATCCAAATTTTTTTGGAAATATTGAAGATTTAGCTAAAATAAGAAATATATTAAACGAAAACGCGCCTAAAGCTCTTTTTATTGTTGTTATTGCAGAAGCTTTATCTATGGGCTTGTTAACTCCTCCTGGTACATTTGGAGTAGATATTGTTGTTGGAGAAGGGCAATCTTTAGGTCTTTCGCCTAGTTTTGGAGGTCCTGGTATTGGTTTATTTAGCTGTAAGGCTAAATATTTAAGAAAGATGCCCGGTAGAATAGCAGGAGAAACAGTAGATAAAGATGGAGAACAATCTTTTGTATTTACTATTTCAACAAGGGAACAGCATATCAGAAGAGAAAAAGCAACTTCCAATATTTGCTCTAATCATTCTTTAAATGCTGTAGTGGTTGCTGTTTATCTTTCTTTGATGGGAAAAGAAGGAATCAAAGAAATAGCATTATCTAACTTTTATAATACTCAATATGCAATAAAAATTTTATCTCAATTTCCAAGTATTTTTAAAGTTAAATATGGTAAAAAAGTATTTAATGAGTTTGTAATAGAATTTAATGATGGAATTGATGTTAATCTATTTTATGATAAACTTTTTAAGGAGAAAAATATATTATTAGGTTTACCTCTTAAAAAGTTTTATGCTCAAGAAACTAAATCTTTACTTTTAAATTTTACAGAACAAGTTTCAACTAAAAGTATTGATAATTTTGCTAAAAATATTATTGAAGTTATTGGAGAATTATGAAAACAATAGCTAAACAAGGTTTAAAATTTAATGAACCGTTAATTTTTGAAAGATCTGTTGTTGGTAAAAAGGGTTATTCATTTAAAGAATGTTTGTCAAATGGTTCAGATCCTGAAGATATATTTGATGATTTATTTATCAGAGATGAAATAAAAGACTTTCCTGAAGTGAGTGAAGTTGAAGTAATTAGACATTTTACAAGATTGAGCCAGTTAAATTATGGTTTAGATAGTGGTTTTTATCCATTAGGTTCTTGTACTATGAAATACAATCCTAAAGTTAATGAAGATATTGCTAGATTTAAAGGATTTAATAAAATTCATCCTTATTTTCCCGAAGAATTTACTCAAGGAGCTTTAGAAGTAATATTTGGACTTCAAGAGCAACTTAAAAAGATAACTGGTTTTGAGGCAGTTACTTTGCAACCTTCTGCAGGAGCTCATGCAGAATTTACAGGTTTAAAAATAATAAAAGCTTACCATGAAAGTAATCATGATGAAAAAAGAAAATATATTATAATTCCTGATTCTGCCCATGGAACAAATCCTGCTTCTACAACTTTGGCTGGTTTTGAAGTTAAAAATGTAAAGTCAGGCCCTGATGGTTATATTGAAGCTGAAACTATTGCTGAAATAATGGATGAAACAATAGCTGGTATTATGATTACTAACCCTAACACTTTAGGAGTATTTGAACAAGATTTAGATAAAATCATTAAAATTGTTCATTCAAAAGGTGGCTTAGTTTATGGTGATGGTGCAAACATGAATGCTCTTATGGGAAAATTAAAGCCTGCTGAAATTGGTTTTGATGTTATGCACTTAAATTTACATAAAACATTTTCAACACCACATGGTGGTGGTGGTCCTGGGGCTGGTCCAATTTTAGTAACTCAAGAGTTAAAAAGATTTCTTCCTCTTCCTCTTGTTGCTAAAACAGAAGAAGGAAGTTTTCATATAGTAAAAAATGCAATTGGTTCAATTGGAAGAATGAAATCTTTTATGGGAAATTTTACTGTTTTAGTTAGAGCTTATTCTTATATTCTTGAAATGGGAGAAAGAGGCTTAACTCAAGCAACAGAAGATGCTGTTTTATCTGCAAATTATATTCGTGAATCATTAAAAGGGCATTATCATTTACCTTATGAAGCTGAGAGTTTACATGAAGTTGTATTTTCTGATAAAAACTTTAAAGATTTAGGGGTTCATACAATAGATTTAGCTAAAAGATTAATTGATTATGGCTTACATCCTTCAACCGTTTACTTTCCATTAATTGTTTCGGGTGCAATTATGATTGAACCAACAGAATCTGAATCTAAAGAAGACATTGATTATTTTATTGATGTTATGAAAACTATAGCAAATGAAATGAAAGAAACTCCAGAACTATTACACAATGCTCCAGGTATTTCTTATAGAAAACGCCTTGACGAAGTTAAAGCAGCAAAACATCCTAAATTAAGATGGTATAAACTAGATGAAGAAACAGACGAATAAAATAATCACAATAAATGAATTAAATAATTTTACAGTTGATATTTCAAAAAATATTTCGGCACCATTTTTTATTGGTTTAGAAGGAGAGATGGGAGCGGGTAAAACTACTTTTACTCAATCGCTTGTAAACAATATACTAAAAAAAGAAGAAATTGTTAATTCTCCAACATTTTCTATTATAAATTTATACGAACAAAGTAATATAAAGATAGTTCACGCAGATTTATTTAGATTAGAAAGTTATGAAGATTTAATATTTTCTGGTATTGAAGAATATTTATTTGATAATAATGCAATTATTATAGCGGAGTGGTATAGTAAAATTGATTTTGAAATCCCCAAACCTAATATGCTTATAAATATTAAAATTATTTCTGAATATGAGAGACAATTCACCATTACTAAAAATTTAAAATAATAACTTTATATTAGCTTATTCAGTTTTATTTACCTTAAGTTTATTCAGTAGTTTTGTATTGTATTTTTATTATTCTATATCTGTAGATGTTTCTGTTGCTTCAGGTTCTTCTTCTATTACTTTAGGTGTTTCTTCTTTCTTGGGTTGTTGTTCTACTTTTTTTGGGGTTTTAGGTGCAGAGTAGCGTTCTGGTTTAGGGACAAGTTTATTTTCTGGAGCACCAAATTTATATTGTAGGGTAGCATTTAGAAACATTGGAGCTGTTGTTCCTGATATGAAATTTGGTCCATTGGTTAATAAAGCTTTATTCAATGTTGCAATAAATTTAAATGTATTATTTTGTAGTGAAATACCTACTGAAAAATTTGAACTTGTTTTATTTTGTTTTGAAGTATCTGTTACTTCAGATTGTGTAACATTAGTTGCCTTATCTAATTTATAGCTTTCTGTTGTATCTGTATATACTAATTTATTATAACCTGTGTAAATTGTTAACCACGATTTTATGCTATACTCAATAGCTAATCCTAAGTAAGGGATACTTATTTTATCAAAAGAATCTTTAGCTTTACTGCCCTCTGTAGGAACAGTTAAACTTTTAGAATTTATTTCAAATGATGATATTAAAATTCCAAAACTAGGAGTTATTAATAATTTATCTTTAATAGTTTCAATATCAAAAGAAGCACCTATATTTGTTAAAAGAGATGATTTTGTATGTTCAACAGTATTTACTTTTTTATGTTCAGTATTATAAGTCAATTCAGAATATCCCTCATTGTTATAATCTAAGAAAGCCCATGTGGTCATTTTTACAGTATAAGATAAATCCATAAAAAATCTTCCACCCACTGATATTGCAGTGTAGGCATCAGGAGAATTAACCAAGATAGTTTTAGGATTTCCTATTGAATCATAAGCTTCATTAGTGTAGCTACCAAAATCGATTTTAAATAAGGAATCAAAGCCCATATTGTTTCCTAAATCCATACCGAAAGATGCTTTGATACTAGAGATACTTGAAGCAATTGTTCTTGAAGTAGTATTAGTTTGATTTGCAGCAATATCAAGAGTTTTAACTTCATTTTTAAAATGTGAACTCCAATAATCAAATGATAAACCTAAATCTATGCTACCGAGATTATAGGCCGCAAAAATAGAATAAGTATGGTTTGCCAAGTTAAGAGGATTACCCTCTGTATCAGCAAGGCCTTCTAAGCCCCAAATTGCTTGCTTGGTATTGTAGTCAGCAACACCAATGGTTAAGCTAAACATAGTATTAAATGTACCGAAGGCATTATAATTATTTGGGCCAGCATAATAAACATTAGCAAAATCAGAATATTTATTTGCTAAATGAGGGAAAATAATTACATCACTAGGGTCATAAATTCCAACACGTCCTAAAGGTACAATAGATGTATAACCTATTTGCGAACTGCTTTCAAATCCTGATAAGGCACTTACTCTTGAGCTTTGAGCCCCCATTAAAGAAATACTAACAAACGACAGTATTAATAAAACTTTTTTTAACATTTTTCCTCCAAAATAAATATAGGATTGTATAGCATTATTTATTGAAAAATACAAGTTTGGTGTTGCATAAAGCCATAATATTGTTTATAATTGTTTTTTGTATGGGAAGATTCTGCAATATGATAGTTAGATATTTATTGATAGTTTTTTTTACTTTTATAAATTTTTTATTACTAAAAAAGATTTTAATTTATTTTGGTAAAAATTTTAAATATATTCTTAAATATATCATTTTCTTTATATTTATTTCTGTAATTACATTTGTGTACAGTTATAGTATTTCTCATCATTTAGAATTCTATTTAAAAACATCAAGAGCTGTATTTATATTCTCAGAAATAGCATATATTTTATCTTTTATTTCTCTTTCTCTATCACTTTTTTATTTAAAAATATATTATCACTTTAAAAATAAAAAAGTTTTTTTACCTGATGTTAAATTAAGGGATAAATATGAAGCAATTGGTGTTGTTTGTGGAGAAAAACTAGGAGAAAAGCATATTAAAATAACTAGAAGAGATTTTATTAAAAATGGAGCATTAGCCTTTCCTTTAATATCTATGGCTTTTAGTTCAAAGGGAGTTATTGAAGCTTATTCTTCTACATCATTTCCTCGAATAAAATTAAAATATAAAAAATTACCAGATTCTTTAAAGGGTTTAAAAATTGCACAAGTTTCTGATTTACATTTAGGAATATTTATTACTCTCAATTATTGGCAAGATATTATAAATTATTTAAAAAAGCAAAATTTAGATTTATTATTATTAACTGGCGATTTTGTAGACGAGTACACTCTGCTAGATGATGCGGTTAAAATTTTATCTCAAATAAAACCTAAATATGGTATATATTCTTCTTCTGGAAATCATGAGTATTCAAGAGGGATTTCTCCCGTTTTAAGAGCTTTTAAAAAGTATAAGATTCCATATCTGAGAAGTAAAGGCAAGAGAATAAAAATTGGAGAAAGCTACTTGTTTATTGGTGGAGTTGATGATTTGTATGGTGTTGGTTATAAATTTAGAAAGGGGTATTTAAAAAAAACTTTCTATAAAACAATAAAATATGCTCAGAGTGATGATTTTAAAATATTAATGAGTCATAGATACAAAGTTTTTAAATATTCTACTGAAAATAACATAGAATTAACTCTTTCTGGTCATAGCCATGGAGGGCAAATAGGTTTTAATGGTCATTCTTTATTTGAAGGTGTTAAAGGTCATAAACATCTTTGGGGAAAATTTCAGGAAAATAATTCAATTTTATATACCACATCTGGAGCAGGACACTGGTTTCCATTTAGAATAAACTGTCCTACAGAAGTTCCTGTTTTTACTTTAGAATAGTGTAATTGTTTAACCACAATAAATTGTGTTTTAACAATTAAAATTTAACCTGTAGTTTAAATTTTTTTTATTTTTTTATTTTAGTTTTTAACATAGTAAACGATGTTCATTGTGAATCAAAAATAAGCCTTATTTAAAGGCTGATGGAGGAGCAATGAGTCTAGGTAGAGCAATGACTGCAGCTGTTACAGGTATGGGTGCAAATAGTACAAGATTGAATATAATTGGAGACAATATTGCTAACTCAAATACAATTGGCTTTAAGCGTTCAAGAGGTAATTTTGGTGATTTAGTTTCCCAAACATTAATTGGAGCAACTGCTACATTTTCTCAAGTAGGAAGTGGTGTTAGATTAATTGATGTTCAGCAAATACATTCACAAGGTGCTTTGAGTTATACTGGTTTAGATACAGATATGGCTATAAGTGGAAGCGGCTATTTTATGGTTAATGGAACTGTTAATGGACAAACCGGAAATTTCTATACTAGAGCAGGACAATTTCATTTAGATGAAAATGGTTTTTTAGTAACTCCCGAAAAAATGAGGATACAAGGTTATGGTGTAACTGCTGACGGACAAGTTAATGGAAGTTTAGGGGATATTAATTTAACTGCCTCTAATATTCCTCCTTTAGCAACCGAAAATGTAAGTTTTACAGCAAATCTAGATAGCGAGGATGCTGTTGTAGCAGCTGCTTTTGATCCAACGGACCCATATAATACATCTAATTTTGCAACAGCAATAACAGTTTATGATTCATTAGGTAATGCTCATCAATTAGATATATTTTTTAAGAAAACAGCAGGAAATAATTGGGAATGGCATGGTTTAATTGATGGTGGAGATTTAACTGGTGGAACAGCTGGAGTAGCAACGGAAGTTGCAAGTGGAACCTTAGGTTTTACTACAGATGGAAGACTTGATACGGAAGTTATTAATGGTGGTACAATTAATTTTTTAGATGCTACACAAAATCAAGTAATTGATTTTGATTTTGGACCATCAATAACAACAGATGGAGGTGATGGAGAAAGTGGAACAACGCAGTATTCATCAAGATCAAGTATAAATTTTCAGACTCAAGATGGTTACACAACGGGTTCATTAACAAGATTTGGAGTTAGCGAAGATGGTGTTATTACAGGTGCATACTCAAATGGAGAAGTTAGAACGGTTGGGCAATTAACATTGTCTTCATTTCAAAATCCACAAGGATTACATAAGTTAGGGCAAAATATGTGGGCTGAAACAAATGATAGCGGAGAACCTTTAGTCGGTATACCTAATAGTGGTCCAAGAGGTTCGGTTGTTAGTCAGCATTTAGAGCAATCAAATGTTGATTTAGCTGAAGAAATGGTAGATATGATAATAACTCAAAGAGCATTTCAAGCAAACTCAAAAACTGTTACAACGGCTGATTCAATGCTTGCGGAGATAATTCAAATGAAAAGATAATTAATAATATTATGACAATATTCATTTATATTGTTATTAAAAGATTGCCTGTTAACTCAGGTAATTTGCCTACTCACTATAGGCAATAACAAGGAAAATAATCTGAATTGATAAAGCCCAGATTATACCTCCTTGAAACACTACACACTACAAAATGAAATCACTCGACGGAGTGGTTTCATTTTTTTTTTAGGTAAAATTAATACACAGATTATATAAATATTATGGGAATATAATAAAGCGAAAACCCAATTTTGGGGTTGAGTGAACTGCGTAAAATGCATAAGCAGTTGAAGCAGAAAAATCTTTCTTGAAGAAAATTAAATAAAGATATATACTCCTATTCTATTTTAGGAGGCTTTATGGCAAAATATAATATATTAGAAGGTGCAGGTGGTTGCGATGCTAAATTAAGTACAAATGTATTAGAACAAGTTGTTTATTCTAACACTTATTACAGAGATGAAAGAGTTTTAAATGGCTTAGAAGATGCAGATGATGCAGGAGTTTTTAAAATTAATGATGATAAAGTAATAGTACAAACTACAGATTTTTTTCCTCCTATGGTAAATGATCCCTATTTATTTGGAAGAATCTCAGCTTGCAATGCTTTAAGCGATATTTACGCTATGGGGGCAATTCCAATAACTGCATTAAATTTAGTAGCATTTCCTCATGAAAAATTTCCTATTGAAATTTTAAAAGAAATCCTTAATGGAGGAAGAGATGTACTTAAAGAGGCAAAATGTTCATTATTAGGTGGGCATTCTATTACTGATACTGGGATTAAATATGGCTTAGCTGTAACAGGAGAAGCTGAAATTGGTAAAACCTCTGATAATTCACATGCAGAAGTAGGAGATATTTTAATTCTAACAAAACCATTAGGAAGTGGAATTGCAATGAATGTTGCAAAAGCGGAAACTGATTTTTGGAACAGTAAAGCTACTGTAGATGAGGCTTTAAAATGGATGGGAACTTTAAATAAAGAAGCTGGTGAGGCTATTTATAAATTCGAAATAAAAACAGCAACTGATATTACTGGTTTCTCTTTAATTGGTCATCTTTCTGAAATTGCAAAGGCTAGTAAAGTTGATGTGTTATTATATAAAGATTCTATTCCTGTTATGGGAGATGTTTTAAAATTGTCTAAAATAGGTTTTTATCCTGCGGCAAGTCATAAAAATAAGAAAATTTATAGTAAATTTATAAAAACAGAATTTGATAGTCCTATTATTGATTTATTATTTGATGCTCAAACATCAGGTGGAATGCTTTTAAGTGTAAATAAGGATAAACTTAAAGATATTTTACAATTTTTTGATGATAATCTTGATTATCCTGTTTCCATTATTGGTGAAATTAAAAATAGACTAGGGGATAAGTCTATTATTGAAGTGTTGTAGCATTTCATAACTGAGACAAGGCAACGCATTGTCTTTACAGTTATTACATGCAAAATTTAACTAACTTTGCAAGCAAAGTGGATTTAAATTTTATTTACTTGATGTATTACCGTTATCATCTATTGGTAAATCATTAATATAAGGAACGCTTTGATATTCTCCTGAATAAAAACCAGCACTTTCAAAATGCCAGCCATTTGAAAGTATATCCCCCGAATCAATTATTTTTGTTATTGCAACATTTCCTTGTCCTTTAG
>JAMOQH010000107.1 GCA_027064085.1 bacterium
GTGTTTGAAAATCAAACACTCCCTAAATCATTTTTTTAATAAGCAAAAATACTTATCAAAGCAAATATGGCTGCAATGAGTGAATTAAGGAAATTGAGGTATGGGTAGGGAGTGCGTAAGGTCAGTTAGTAATATTCATTTTATAGATGATTATTTTAAAATTGGCTGTTTATTTAAATTTGATTATATTACTTATTTTTCTCAAAATATGACTTTTATTTTTTATTTTATAATATGTTCTCGCTATTTTCCAAAAATTTGAGGAGTATATCTCGTCGAGTTTGTTTGACAATTTATTTTTTTCATTGCTAACAGTATAATAATTTTTTTTTACTTTTTCTAATTGGGCCAATAAATATATATTTTCATTATTAAGTTTTTCTATTTCTCTTTTAAACGATTGCATTAAAGACCTATCAAATTTTACATCATCAACCTCTTTGTTAGTTACTTTCGGTTCTACTATTATGTTTTTGTTCAAGTCATTGTTTAAAAATTTAACAAATATTTCTGGGGTCTTATATGTGATATTTTCTTTGAAAATTTTTTTAGGGTTTTGTATTAGATTTTTCATTAAAGAATAAAGATTAGATTCATCTAAATCTCCCATAAAAATACTATCTATATCAAAATTTTTTGCAAAAGACTCAACCTTTTTATCGTAAACCAATGCAATAGAAGGTTTTTTTAGAATATTGGCTGTGATAATAGAATGAAGACGCATACCTATAAAAAAATCAACCTCATCCATTAAAGATAAAACATCAGCAGGAAATTGCATGGATTCAATACATCTATTTTCAACTCTATCATCAGGAAAATGGTGCATAATACTTTTAAGAATATCTTTGTCGGAATTTAAATCAAAGGGTATAGGAATAATGACTATATTTTCCACATCTTCTAAAAGACGTTCAATTGCATGTGCTATTTTTTTAATAATTTCATCTTGACCAAACCAAGGTCTTAAGTTGATACCTAATTTCAATTTATTGTTGGGAATGCTAAATTTATTTTTTTCAATAAATTTATGCAAATTTAGATTTGTAACGGGATCTGTATCAAGATAAATGTGCTTAATCTCGGGACTAATACTTTTAATCAAAAAATAGGAATACTCGTCCCTAACAGTTATGCAATTAGCAAGAGAATAAAACCATTTAGAAAACTGTCTACCTTTATCTGAAAAAAACGGACCTACCCCTTGAGACCAATAAAAAACAGGCTTTTCATATATATTTGACAAAAGGGGAATAATGGAGTAAGCAGATATATCATAGCCAAAATTTGTAAACATAATTTTTAAATCAATACCTAAATATTCATGAACCAGCCCTCCACCACCTACAATAATAACATCTGAACATTTCACGCTTTCTTCAGTTTCATTGATGTCAAAACGGCTAACAGCTTCTACATTATGGATTAGACGAGTTTTTTCTACATTTCCAGACCAAACAACAATTTTTGCATCTTTATCAATCCCTTTTATATCTTCTATTATTTTAGATAATACTAATTCGTCACCGACGTTATCAAATCCATAAAAACCGCTTATAAATACATTCATGACTCTTTTATCCTTTTAAAAAACAGCAATTATATCAAGCATAAACAGTTTTTTAAAATCACAAGAACGAGAATTCTCATTCTTGTGATAATTTTACCCATATCCAAATGCTCTCATTAGATATACTGCCATTTCTGCTCTTGTTACAAAATTTATGGGTCTGTATGTTCCATCAGGATAACCGTTTGTTATGTTGTTATTCTTGATGGCTTGTATATATGGACAGAC
>JAMOQH010000108.1 GCA_027064085.1 bacterium
ATATTTTAAAAAAAAATTAATAAAACACTAATTTTTTTTAAAAATATTACGATAAGTGATTATAGGTTTTTATTTTAAACATTTTCAGGAGGAAACATGAAAAAACTAGTTATTTTATTTTTATTAATCACGGTAAGTATTTTCGCCCAAGAAAAAAAGGAAGAAAAGTTAAACACTGATTTTAGATTTCACTCACAAATTTTCTTTAACTATGATTACACTAAAGATGCACAAGGTTTTAACGATGTAAACAACAGATTCTATGTTGGTTTTAAGAAAAACATTAATAAAGTATGGTCAGCAAGATTTACTCTTGATGTAGGAAGAGATAAAGTAGTAGTAGAAGGGCCAGAAGAAACCCAATATAAAGGTAATGCTATTGGTTATAATGCATTTATGAAATATGGGTACTTAAAAGCTCAATTTACTAAAGAATTATCTTTAACTATGGGTATATTCTTAAATCCAATCCATGGATTTTCTAATAAATTTTGGGGTCATAGATATATTACTTCTGCTTATGGTGGAAAATATTGGAATGCAGTACCTCAAGGTGTGATTTTAGATTATAAAATGGGTAAACTATTAAAGGCTTCATTACTCTTTACTAATGGAAGTACTTACCATGTTGTTGGAGACAATGATAAAAATAAAGACATAGCAATTGTATTGACATCAACTCCGGTAAAAGGTCTTGATATTGCTCTTCATGGAAAATATATTATTCCTATTGAAGATAATGCAGGAGCAACAATGCAAGGAACAGCATTCTTAGGTTATTCAATGAATTTATTTAAACTTGGATATCAATTCCTATTTAAATCAGCAAAAGCAGACAAAGATGCCGATGCTGTTAAATCTATGGGACATGTAGTTTACGCAAGAATTATGCCTTTAAAAGAATATGAGTTATTTGGCTCATTTTTAATGAATGATAAAAATACAGACGCAGATAAAGATAAAAACTTTAGTGCAATTGGTGGATTAGAATATAAACTATCAAAAGGATTAAAATTTGCTCTATCCTATGAAACCAAATGGGTTGAAGACCAAGATAAAGAATATACTATCAGATTATCTTCTTATGTAAACTTTTAATTATATATTTCCTAAGTTAAATACTTAAACAAGAAGTGGAGATTACTTTAAAATAATTTCTAAAAAACAATTTAATATCACTACCCTCTTTCCAAATAAAAATAGGTTCCATAAAATCAGGCCAGTTTTCTCCGGTTGTTTTATGCCTAAATATCTCTCCTGCAATTAATGAAATAAACATATCATGAGTAATAAACAAATTTATAGCATTTTGATTTTCAATTTTTTCAAGGACTATATTTATAAACTTATAAACACTTGCTTCAACATTATTCAAGCCTACTATTTTTTTTCTGTCATAAGCTAAATCTAACAAGGCTAACATTCCATTAGTCATATAAAAATCTGACATTTTCATAAAATCGTTAATAAATATTTCATCACCTGCAAGAATAGCTAAAGGTTCAATTTTAATATTGATATTTCCTACTCCTTTTAATATATTTTCTCCGGTATGAATACATCTTTCAACATAAGAACTATATATACTTGATATTTTACCTTTAAGATATTCAGAACCTAATTTAAATGCCGATTTCTCTCCATCTTTAGTTAACGGGACCTCTAAACCAACTTCTCCTCTTTTGATATCAAATCTTTCTGCATGCCTCATAATTACTGCAATAGGTGTATTTTTAGGAATCATATTTAAACCATTAATATAAGATTCAGGAATAGTTATCATTTTTCTCCTTACAATGCATTTTTTAAAATAAAATTTGAAAATTCTTTTGGTAGTTTTGCTTTAAATGAAAAAAACTTATCTCTAACTTCATCGTAAAAAGAAAGTTTATAAGCATGTAATAAATGATGATTTATTTTTAATTTTTTTAACATATTTTCAGTTAAGCCCTTTTCAACAAATTCATCAAATATCATTTCATCAACACCATAAATTTTATCTCCAACTATATAATTACCATAATGTGATAAATGAGATCTAATTTGATGTTGTCGTCCTGTTTTTAGTAATGCCTCAACTAATGCATAATTTTCATACTGTTTTATTAAAGTAAATTCAGTATGACTTATAACTCCATCATCTGCAACACCTTGCTTGATTCTAATTTTTGAAGTTTTATCAATACCCATGTTAAATTTAACAGTAAAATACTTATCCTTAACAATACCATCAACTAGTGCAAGATATTTTTTTTCAATATTTCGGGAAGAAAGTTTTTTAGTTAAAAATGCTGCCATTTTTTTATTTTTTGCTAATAATATTAAACCAGAAGTTTCTTTATCTAATCTATGAACAAGTCTTAAATTACTATAATTATACTTGTCTTCTAATATTTGTAACATTGTTCCAGATTGATAGGCAGAATTAGGATGAACGGGTATAGTTGGAGGTTTATTTACAACTAATAATTCTTCGTCTTCATATACTATTTCAATATTTATTTTAGCAACATCAATAAAAGGTTCTTCTTTATAATAAATTCTTGTTAAAGTATCAGTAGAATATAATTTATTACCTTTTTTTATTAATTTCCCATTTCTAAAAAATTCTCCATTTTCAATATATGAATTCAGCTCATTCCTAGAATACCAAGGCATTTTTATTTTTAAGTATCTATCTAACCTATACCTATTATATAGAGGAAGTATTTCATAACTAACTTTATGCAAATATTTCTTTTTCCCATTTTTTGATAAACTTATCATAGAAAACTTAATTACCTTGTTGTTTCAGAGTAATTTGAATAAGTATTATCATAATCTTTAGAAAAGTTACCTTTACTCTCTGTTTTAGATTCATTACTAACTTCAACTTTGTTTACATCAGAAAGCTCTATTATGCCAGAATCTCTTTTAATAGCATAAGTTATAAAAAAGTATGCTATTAATGAAAATAAAAGCACTGCTGTTATTAATACAATAGGATTATAAAATATAGTAGAAGCATTGAGCTCACTTCCTATTTTATTATTGTCTTTATTTTGAAACTCATAAAACTTATTAAAAATATCCTCGGGGGATTCTCCTAGTTCTGTTATATACGATTTAATATAAGACCTAACAAATATTTCAGATAAACCAATAGATTCAATGTTACCATTCTCAATATTCATTATATTAATTGTTGTAATCTTTAATACTTCTGCAATTTCTTCTACAGAGCGACCACTTGCCTCTCTCCTAGATTTAAGGTATTTTCCTAATTTTTTACTTCCTTCTGACATATTATTCTTCCAATAAGTTTATATAGCGTTTACATTTATCAACTAATCTTGTATCAGAAATCATCTTAGCTTCTTTAACACAAGTTTCTAAATTTGTTCTTGATTTTTTATATTTTTTATACTGTAAATATAAAAAGCCTAAATTAAAATACTCATAAGCTTTATTTTTACAATATTTCACGGTATTAAGATAGTTTATTTCTGCATTATCAAAATCTTTATTAGCTGTATATATTTCACCCAAAAGCTGATAAGGAACACATTGCCTAGAATTTTTAGACAATGAACGGCCTAATGTTTTAATTGCTTTTTTTTCTTCTCCCATTAAAACATAAGTTTTACCCAAATTTGTATATGCAATCCAAGGAGTTTTATACGTTAAATTATCAAGAGCTTTTTTAAATTCTTTAGCAGCCTTGTCAAAATCTTCTTTTTCGCTATATACAATGCCTAAGTGATTATGAGCCTCTGAATAATTAGAATCTATCTTTACCGCTCTTTTAAAACTCTCAATTGCTCTATCTTCCTTGCCATCATAAAGATAGGTTAGTCCTAATAAATTATGTAAATCCTTATTATTAGGATCTAATTTAATGGCTTTAAATAAATTCTCATAAGAAACTGGATAATTTTTATTTCTTATTGCATTTACAGCAAGATTCATATACGAAGTAACTCTCTTTTCTTTATTCTCCTTACTTTTTATTTCTTCTGGAGTTTTAGCTTTATCTATGAGTGTAGATTTATCCTTTACACAAGATATAAATAAAAAACTAGAAAGAAGTAAGAAAATTAATAATTTCATCACTCTCCTCATCACTATAGATAGTATTAGTTGTTTTTGATGCTAAAGTACCTGATAATTCTTTAAAAATATTAAAATCTTCTTTTACAGAAACTTCATCAACATCATCTAAATAAAAACCTAATTCTTCTAAAAAAACAATTCCTTCATGCCAAATATTACTTACATCATTTTCATTCATAATCAATTCATCTGATTCATATATGTCATTAATGTGTTTAAATGAAATTATAATAAAAACATAAGGAATATCATCTATTATTCCATAAACCAAAAAGCCAGTTCCCTCACCAGATTGACCAGTAGATGATGCTAAATTATGTGCATTCATTGACATCATTGCTTTATTTACAAGTAAATTTGTATCCAAAGACTTTTTACTTTCACTTAGAATAAACATAAATAACTCCAAAAGTTAATTCAATTTATAATATATAAGATAAAATTTCAAGATTTTATTTTTATTATTAATTTTTTATGTGAAAACTACAATACATTAAATATATAAACTCATTTTTTTAAATAATAAAACCCCACAAATATGGGTGGAGTTATACAAATAAAAACTATTCCTCAGTTAACTCTACTAATACCCCTTTTGAAGATTTTGGATGTAAAAATGCTATCTTTGTATGATGAGCACCATTTCTTGGAGCTTTATCTATTAATCTAACTCCTTGCTTTTCTAAATTTGACAAATCTAACTTTAAGTCACTACTTCCTAATGCTAGATGATGCATTCCTTCTCCTTTTTTAGCAATAAACTTTGCAATAGGGCTATTTTCACTTAATGGTTCTAATAATTCAATTCTACTCTCTCCAGCCTTAAAAAAAGCAACCCTAACCCCTTGTTCTTCAACAATTTCATAACCCTGAAACTCTAAACCTAAATCTTTTTCATAGAAATTTAAAACATCATCTATTGATTTAACTGCTATGCCAATATGATTGATTTTTCTATCCATTTTTCCTCCTTAACTTATTTTTCCCAATCTATATTTGGATTAATAATAATATTTCCTTTTTCATAATAAAATGAAATCACATTAATGAAAAATCTTTTATTATCAATAAATGGCTTCCCAAAAATTAATAATGGATTTTTATTCTTATTGTTAAATTCCAAAATTATTCTATCAAAAACTTTTTTTCTATTATGTTGATATCTTTTAGGAACATCTCTATATCTAAACTTTAAAGAAACCAAATTATCTTCTTCATCATAAATATCTATCACTACTGCTTGCGTTTCATAATCAAATATGGGTTCTTCATAACGAAATGGCTTTATCAATGAATAAAATGGAGTATAATTAATATTTAATAAAGAATTATCCTTTCTAAATTGTAAATATTTGTTTTTTAAAATACTAAAATTACCATAACTTTCTAAATTTTCAAAATTATGATTTACTTTTATCTCTACACTTGAAACAAGAGAAGAAATAACTAATTCTCTGTTTATTTTAGTTCTTTTAATTATAACTTTTTTATTTAAAAAAGCATCGGTAGTAAAGCCTTCCCAAAGAGGCATAAAATGTAATTTATTTCTTGGATTAGAATAATTATCTTCTGATTTTAAGGAAATAAATAAAGACCTCGTAAAAACTTTGTTATCCTTAGATAAAAAATATGTTTTCAATATTGCATTTTCTCCAATTTCAATATATTCTTTTCCCACTCCATAAACAGTAATTTCTTTTACATCGATATATTCACTTC
Organism: bacterium; assembly: GCA_027064085.1. Taxonomy (GTDB): domain Bacteria; phylum UBP6; class JAFGXH01; order JAFGXH01; family JAFGXH01; genus JAMOQH01. The sequence continues at coordinate 5,812 of JAMOQH010000108.1, forward strand.
TATGTCTTGTTAAAGAATCTATCATGTTATAATCAGATGAATTTGCTCTATATAATCTTAACATCCTAAAAAACTTAATAATTTTATTCCTAAAACTATCTAAATCGAATTTAGGACTCTTATTTATAAATAAATTTAAATCTCTTTCTATTCCATTCATTAATTTCTCAAAGGCAGGAACTTCATAATGAATTTTAAATGCTAATTTTTTTATTTTTTGAGTAATAGCAACAGTCATTCTTGTTAAACCAAGACTTATTATTTCAGAAAAAATATCTTCAACTTCTTTTAATAATTTTCCATCTATGGGCTTTAAGTCTTTTTTTACTAAATCACTTATTTGTTCTTTTTTTATAACATCATTTTCAATTAAATAATAAATCATTGAAGCAACATTGTGTTCACAATCTTTTTTTCCTTTACATGTAATATTATTACAATTGTTGTTTTCTAGAGGTCTTACTGAACGAAATGAAAAATTTACTTTTTCATCATTGAAGTCATTACTAAAAATAAAATCTAGCGAATTTATACTTAATTCTTTCTTTATATTAGAACCCAAAAAATATTTTATGCCTTTCATAAATTTAGCTTTTGTAAATCTCTTTTCTAATGATTTTAAATCAAAATCTAATAGTTCCTTATATTTATTTTTTATGTCAATTTCATTATTTTGTATTTCATATTGTTCATTAGCATTAGAGCTAATCCAAAGCCTTGCCCCTACCGTTTCTTTAATATAGAATATTGATATAATTCTGTGCCTACAAAATTTACTATCCGGGCATGTACATGTAATTTCCTCAACTTTAGTGTCTTTAATCATTACAGTATTTTCCTGAATTTGTAATTCTAATGGAGATTCATTAATTATTTTTATTTTATCTCTTAATTTTTCTAAATCTTTTTTAGACCTCTTTAGGTAACCTTTATTGCTTAATGATATTATGTAATCATCATCAAAGAGATTTAGAAACTCTAAAATATTATTATCTATCATACTCACCCTATTAAATACAATACTTCGCATTCAGTTATCAAGAGACAACTCACTACATTCGGTTATCAAGAGACAACGCTGTGCATTCACTTATCAAGAGACAACGCTGTGCATTCACTTATCAAGAGACAACGCGGTGCGTTGTCTTTACATAATTATTCCTTTTATCCAATCTGCTAAGCTCTCTGGAGTTAATGAGGCAACATCAGCTCCCATTGAAGCTAATTTTTTTGCAGCTTGTTTATCGTAACCCCCTTTTGCATCTTCTGTTAAAGCTCCAATAGCAAAAAATTTTGCACCAGCCTCTAAAATATAAGCAACTTCAGTATAAAACTTTTTCATATCCCAATCATAAAAATCAGAAACCAATACTACTATTGTTTTGTGAGGATTATCTAAATATTTACCTGAAGTATAGCTTAAAGCTTTTGCAATATCAGTTCCACCTCCAAGCCTTATTTGAAACATTATTTCAACAACATCGTTTATATGGTCGCTTAAATCAACAACCTCAGTATCAAAAATTACTAATTTAGTATTCAAAACGGGTATTGAAGCAAAAATACTAGCCATAATAGAGCTATACAAAACACTGTCCATCATAGATCCAGACTCATCAACAACTAAAATTAAATTCCACTTATTTTTTTTGTGAATATTTTCATAAAAGTATATATTTTCAAATGAAATTTTCTGAGTTTTATAATCATAATTTTTTAAATTTTTATTAATTGTTTTATTAAAATCTAATTCTCCTGAAATTGAATAAACGGAAGATTTAGTTCTATTTATCAAAGTAGAAAATTTTTTACTAACCTTTTCTTCAAGTTTTAGTTTAATTTCATCAACAACTTGCTTTATTATTCTTTTAGCACTCATTAAAACATCAGGATTCATATGTTCTTTCATATTTAATATAGTTTCTAAAAGAGCTTTATTAGGTTCTAAGGACTCTAAAACTTTTTTATCAGTAAGCATTTCTTTTAGATTATATTTATCTATTGCATCCTTCTCCATTATTTCAACAGTTTTTTTAGGAAAAGTTTTCCTTATTTTATTAAGCCAATTAAAAACAGAAGGAGAGCTTCCTTGCCGTCCAGCACCTTTTCCTTCTTTTCCTTCTCCTCCACCTACGCCTAATCCTGAAGCATTTCCATCATATAAACTACCGTATTCATATTCTCTTGAGTATAAAAACTCTAGAAGTCCATTCATTTCTGATAATGATTGCCCCCCAAAGTCACCTTCCATTCCTCCAAGATTAGTTTCAGAAGATTTCCCTAAAACTAATTTCCAACAAGATTCAAGATATTTTTTCTCTTTTTCTATTATATCTATGTCTTTCATCTCAATCATATTTTTTATTTTCTCCATCTCAATAACTTTATTGGAAAAATAAGTTTATTTATTTAATATAATTTAATTGTTAACAAAAGTCGATTTTTTTGTTAAAAAATCTTAAAAACCAAAATTTAGATAATTTTTTAGCTAAATTTTCAAGTTTAGATAAATAATGGCATAGCCTTTTTAGCTAAACGCTATAATATAGAGATATAAAATAGCTCTGTATTACAAATAATCTAATTTTTATCTATTAAAGTAACTGTTTCTATATGATGAGTTTTAGGAAACATATCTACAGGTGTAGTCTCTTTTGGAAAATAACCAAAATCTTTTAAATAATTTAAATCTCTAGCGAGAGTTGCAGGATAACAAGAAATATATACTATCTTTTTAGGGGCTACTTTTATAACACTATCCCAAAATTCAATAGTTGCTCCCTTTCTTGGAGGGTCTAAAACTAAGACATCACATTTATTTCCTTCATCAACCCATTTAGGAAGATTTTTAGTTACATCACCGGCAATAAAGTCAATATTTTCTATTTTATTTTTTTGTGCATTTTCAAAAGATTTATCTACAGAGTTTTTATTTATTTCAAACCCTATTACTTTTTTAGCTTTTTTAGCCAAAAATAAAGTTAAACTTCCCACCCCGGAATAAGTATCAATCACAATATCACTTTTATCTATATTTGCAATTTCTAAAGCTTTGTTGTATAAAACTTCTGTTTGAGCTGGATTAATTTGGAAAAATGTATCCGGCCCTATATTAAAACTAATATCTGAAATACTAGCAGTAATAGAATCCTTTCCATATAATAGTACATTTGTTTCACCAAGTATTTTATTTCCACTAGAATTATTTACATTTAAAATTACTGAAACAATCTTTTTATTAAAGTTTTTAAGGGTTTCAACAAGTTTCTTAACTTCATTAACCCTTTTAGACTTAGAAACTAAAACAACCATAATTTCATTATTTCCATTTCTAATTACTATATGTTTTAATTTACCTTCTTTTTTAGTTTCATCATAAACAGAGATTTTATATTTATCTATCCATTCCCTTATTATTTTTAAAATACTATCATTTAAAGATGGTTGAACTATACAACTTTCAATAGGAATAATATCATGAGATCTAACAGCATAAAAACCAGTTACAGCCCTACCCTTTACTTTACCAATTGGCACACTAACTTTTGAACGATAATGAAAAATCTCTTTAGCACCTATAGTATCATTTACATTTACTTTTACTTTTCCAATTCTTCTTAAAGCAGCTTCAACAACTCCCTTTTTAAATTCAAGTTCTTTTTTATAACTGATATGATGTAATTGGCAACCACCACAATTTTTATAATCACACTTAGGTTTAATTCTTTCTGGGGATTCTTTTTTTATCTCAGCAACAACAGCTATAGCCATATTTTTTTTAGCTAAAACTTTTATAATTTTAATATCAATTACTTCACCCTTTATAGCTTTCTCAACAAAAATAGTTATACCATCTTTATGTGCAATTCCCTTTCCATCATGGGAAAAGTCATCAATTTGTAAACTAAAAACATCATTTTTTTTCATATTTCCTCTCAATAAGCTACTCAATATACATTAGTTTTTTAAAGTTATCAATAGAAAATATAAAATAACTTGACAATACTAAAAAAACTTGTTATCCATATATTAATGAATGAGTATTCATTCATTTTATTTCTAATTATTAAGGGAGAAATTATGACAGTTAAGGATTTTTTTGAAAGTAAATTAAGAGAACATTTAAACGATAACGAAGAATTAGTTGAAGATATTGATGCTACTTACCAATTTGATGTAACAGATAATGGAAGTTGGTTTATTGATTTAACTCAATTCCCTCCAGTAATTAAAGAAGAAGCAGGTGAAGCAGATTGTACCATAGGAATTTCAGAAGATGATTTAATGGCTATAGCAAATAAAGAATTAGATGGTATGACTGCTTTTATGCAAGGTAAATTAAAAATTGATGGAGATATGGGGCTATCTCTTAAATTACAGCCTATCTTAGATTTCGACTAAAACCATATTTCTGCTAAATATCAAGATAATTATTAAAGCCGTTAAAAATAATAATTTTAAATTTATCAACAAGAAAAAGATTTAATTGTTTAAATATGACAATATTTAGAAAGTATTAAGGTACAAAAGAGTGTTTACTTACTATTCACTATTGAAGCTCTGAAAAAATATTACTCATCACAAGCATCACCTATTCCATCTCCATCAGAATCTACTTGTTCATTATTTGGATGAAGAGGACAGTTATCTTCCTCATCAGGAATACCATCTCCATCATCATCTGGATCACAAGCATCTCCATTACTATCCCCGTCAGTATCTAATTGATTGGGATTAAAAGTAAATTCACAATTATCACTATCATCAGAGACACCATCTCTATCTTCATCAGCATCAACCTCTTGACAACTTGCCTCTGAAGTATTTTGCTCACAAATCATCCCCCCATCACAGTGTTCCATTATTCCAGAACCTCTATAATGACAATCTGTTTCAGGATTGTGTTCACAAAAATATACATTATTTTCATAACAAATGGTATTTGCGTTTTCACCGTTTACGGTACAGTCATTTGCACACACACAAGTTGCATTTCCTTCTCCATTAATTTCACAAGTCTTTCCTTGCTCACAATAATCACCTGTTTTATACAGAAAACAACCATTTACATTAGTGCAAACTCCAATGCTTCCATCAGGCATACAAATATTTGGATCCCCTTCGCTACACCCATTATTACAAGCAACACACTCTGCAATTCCATTATTTACTTCACATAATTGACCATTAGGACAATCAGTAGCCTTAACTGTATTACATGCTCCATAAAGTTCACACTTATCTAAAATACCTATATTATTTTGAGTACAAGAACTTGGAGTAAAATTATCAGGATTACATGTATCTTCACAAGGCTCACAAGAAGGCCAACCATAATTCTCTATGCATGATTCATCACTAGCACATACATTCTCAAGCTCTAAATATGAATAATGACAATGAAATCTTTCATTATAACCATCATCACATCTAAGCAATAAAGTTCCATCTTCTGAACATGAATAGCTATTTTCTTCTCTATTACATTGATTTATACATTCACAACTTGCGGTTTGATTTTCTGGATTTTGAGTACAAATAGTTCCCTCATTACAAGTTTCTTTAACTGTCCATAACCAGCAACCATTTACATCAGTACAAGATTCAACTTTACCATCAGCTGTACATCTATCAGGTGTAACTCCAGGCTGGCACTCATTTGTATCACAAGCAACACATTGAGGAGTTTTAGAACCTTCATCACCTATCATTTTGCAATAAGTATTTTCTTCACAAGCAGTTACATTAGGTTTATTACATTCTCCATATAACGAACATGTATCATTTATACCAGATTTATCATCAGAACAAAATGCTGTAAAATTTTCAGGGTCACATTGGTCTTGACAAGACCTACACTCAGGCCAATTATTCTCCATACTTAATTCACACCAGCCTTGCATATCATACTCAGTACAATCTTGCCCTGGACTAAAATAAACACATTGATTTTCCCAATCTTTTTGACATCGACCAGCAAAATTACCATCATTAGAGCACATATAATTTTCTATCACGCCATTTTCTTCATAATCACAATCATTTTTACATTCACAACTTGCAATATTATTACTTTCAACACATTTTTGAGATTCAACACAGTTATTTTCAACTAATTTTGCACATCCATGAACTAATTCACATGTTAATAATTTATCTCCACTGCAATGGCTTTCTCCCATAGTACATTCAGGAGTACAAGACACACACTCCGGCCCATTATTAGTTACTTGGCATTCACTTCCACTATCACAATCAGTTATCATTTTCTTTGCACACCCACCATATTGGCTACAGGAACTAAATACTCCAAACCCATCTTCTGTACATGATGCAGTAAAGTTATTACTATCGCATTCTGAAAAACATGATTCACATGTAGCATCATTACCAGTTTCAACACACCATTGATTAGATGCACAAGTTAAGTCTTGTGAATATAAACACATATTTGCATTTCTTGCACAACCAATAGCTTTCGTTCCGTCATCAGAACAAGCCACACCAACTTCAGTACATTCATTATTACAATCACAAGTTGCAACTATTCCACTTGCATTACAAGTTTCACCTTCTAAACAAGCAATTGTATTATTTTTATAACATCCATTAACTAAAGCACAAGAATTTGCACCATTCTCATCACAAGTTGCGACAAAAGTATCAGGGTCACATTCATTACAAGACTCACAACTATCAGTATTTTCATTACAAGTTTCACCTAAAGCACAAGAAGTTTCTACAAAGTGCAAACATGGAATTTCTGTAGTTGTACTACAAATAGAGAGTGTAAATTCTCCAGTACATTTCATCTCTCCAGCTGTACATCGATCAACACAACCTTCAACACAGTTAATTTCTTCCGCATTAGCATCACAATGAGTATTTTCTTGACAATTGTAGGTTTCAGCACTTAAATGATAACACATATCGCTTTCTAAACGACATTCACTATAGCTTGTAAAATCAGAACTACAAGCCTTACCATTAGTTGGAATGCATTCATCTTGACAATTTAAAACAACACAAGTTCCACCAGCTTCAAGAGGTTTACATCTTTCACCATTAGCACATTCATCTATAATTTTTTTATAACAGCCATTAGCATCTTCTACACAAGCTGTTATTCTTGAAGAATCTGAATCACAAACAGGATAATCACCTCTTGGGTCACATTCATTTTGTTGAGAACAATCAACTACACATTCAGCATTTGCATTTAATCTATAACCTTCATCACAAGCACATTGAACTTTTCCATTAGCAATAGAACAAACATGCTTATTGTTTTCAATACAAGAAACACCATCAACACATAACTCATTTAGAACACAATCACCATTTTCATCAGGATAATATCCATCTTCACATACACAAACATAACCATCTTGGTTTTCAACACTTAAATTACAAGTTGTTTTATGGTCTGTATTATCTACACATGGGTTAACGGTACAAGCATCAGGAGTATCTACAACACAATCTCCATCATTTTCAAGATCATGATGATATCCATTAACACATTCACTACAATTTGTACCTTCATAATTATCTTCACATGAACAAGAAATCAAGCCATTAATAACATTACAAACAGTTTTATGTCCACTAGTACATGAATTTTCACTACAAACTTCATTTGCAACACATTCTCCATTAACTTCATGAAAATTAATAGCACAATAGTCACAATTTAATCCTCTGTAACCATCATCACAAGCACATTTAATTTTACCATCTTCAACAGAACATTGTGATTTATGAATATCTGTGCAAGATGTTGCTTTGCAAACTTCAATTTTAATACATTCATTATTAGAATTACAAAAATCAACATCACCATTACAATCATCATTAGAATTACATTTACCAATAGGTAGTTCACATTTACCATTGTTGGTGTTACATACTTCTACCACACTACATTCTTTTTCACATTCTTTAACATCTGGACTAGCAGGACTATCCCCACAAGATATCGTCAAAAATGATAAAAATATCAAAAACAACAAAAACTTCCCCATAAAATCTCCTAAATAAATAAATAAAACTCTTTTTAAAAACTAAGCACTATTTATATAGCTCTTTTTCTTAAAAAAGTCAATCAGTTCACATTATATTTTCCTTTTCTTGATTTTTAAATTAATATCAACTATTATGTATTGTAGGCTTTAGGAGTTAAAATGGATATAAATGAAATTTTAAAAAATGCGATTAAGATGGGAGCATCTGATATACATTTAAAAGTTGGTAATAAACCAATTATGAGAATTAATGGATCATTAAAACACATGAATGAATTTCCTAGAATTTCACCTGATTTAATATTAAATATGGGTAATTCAATTATGTCTAAACAACAAAGAGAGCATTACAATAGAACTCACGATTTAGATATGGCCTATGGCGTACCTAGCTTAGGAAGATTTAGGGTAAATATCTTTCAACAAAAAGGGGCAATGGGTATGGTTTTAAGAATTATACCATCAAAAATTAAAACTATAAGAGAATTGTTACTTCCTCCTATATTAGAAAAAATTTCAGAAGAACGAAGAGGATTAATTTTATTAACAGGAACAACGGGTAGTGGTAAATCAACAACTCTTGCGGCACTCATAGACCAAATAAACTCAACACGAGCCGACAATATTGTTACAATTGAAGACCCTATAGAGTTTTTAATAAGAGATAAAAAATCCATAGTTAATCAACGAGAACTAGGTGTAGATACAATTTCATTTGCGAAAGCAATTAAATCAGCTCTTAGACAAGATCCTGATGTTATACTCGTTGGAGAAATGAGAGATTTTGAAACCATAGAAACAGCTCTTACAGCAGCAGAAACTGGCCACTTAGTTCTTTCAACATTACATACAATTGATGCAAGTGAAACAGTTAATAGAATTATATCAGTTTTTCCTCCACATCAACAAAAACAAGTTAGATTACAGTTAGCTTCTATTGTAAAAGCAGTTATTTCTCAAAGATTAGTTCCAACTAAAACTGGTGGTAGGGTTGCTGCGGTTGAAGTAATGGTATCAACCGGTAGAATTAAGGATATGATTGCTGACCCTCAAAGGACAAAAGAAATTTCAGATGCAATTGCTGAAGGTCATAATAATTATGGAATGCAAACATTTGACCAATCACTTATGGCTCTTGTTTCTGATGGTACAATCTCGTATGAAGAAGCTATAAAAAACTCAAGTAATCCAGATGACTTTGCACTTAAATTTAGTGGAGTTGGCGGTAGTAGTGATAGCGGTTGGAAAGATTTTTCAAACAATAGAAAAGCTCAAACAAATCAAGTTACAGAAAATGTAAATAATTTTATTGATGATGATGTTGAATTAATTGATGACTTTGATGATTTATCTCCAATTGAGGATGCTGAATTACTAGATGACATAAAACCTAAAAAACAAGAAAAAAAGAAGAATAAATTTAATTTTAGTAGCATGGATGACTTATTTTAATGAGAATTAAATGATAAAAGAGTTTACAAACTTTAACAACTTAAATATTAATGAAAAATCTGATTTTTCAATATTTTTCAAGAAAAATAAAGTTTATATTTCTAAAAAAAATATTTCATTAAATAAATGGCTATATATTTCAAAAATTGAATGTGAAATACTTGATGTATCATTTCCCTATGATTTATCAAGAGGGACAGCTCAATTAAAAAATAATAGAACCAAGTTATCTCTTTTAGAAGGATACTTAAAAGAAGAAACCATTAAAGAACTTTTTGAGAATCATCCACAAAAAGATAAATATCAAAATTTAGAACTTAGCTTCAATAAAGATAGTATTTCAATAAAAGGAATATATAATATTAATGCTAACTTAGATAATTTAAGTTCTAGTGATAATTATCACTTGCCATTTTTATTTAAAATTGGTGTTTATATTAAAGAAGATAAATTATTTTTGGTATTACTAGAAGATTATATCTTAGGCACATTACCAAATTTAAGGTATAAATTCATTCAAGATTTTTTTGATATACCAAATATTAATAATAATAGCTTAAACATATACTCAATAAAAATTTTTCCAACTTTATTAAACGATTTATTTCCTACTTCAGGATACAAAATTCCAAACTATAAAAGCACTCTCTTTAAAACTTTAGATATAGAAAATGCCATAATAAAATTCTCCCTTGCAGATAGCTTAAATGAAGACATCCCACCAATTCCAACCATTAAAGATACACTAGCTACACTAGAAATATATAAAGAAAATGAAGAGCTTTTTTATAAATTATTAAATGATAAAATAACTCAAAATGATATATCTCAAATAACTGATATTAAAAACATATCAAAAGACAGAATAAAGCAAAAACTCTTTGTAGAATTTTTAGAAAACTCATTTGCCTCCATTGAGACATTAAAAACGCTTAGCGAAAGAAAAATAAATGATGATATAATGCTTGACATAGCAATAAAACTAGCTACTTTTGACTCAAAATATAGATTTGAAGAAATTATTAATAAATTAATAGTAAAACTAAAAAAAGAAAATAAAAATAATATCCTTGAAATCATTTATATTTATTTGGGTTATTATTATAAAAACAATGATAGTAATAAATCAATTTTATATTTTGAAAAACTTTGGAATTTAAATAGAAAATACCACTATATATGGAAAGACTTTTTTAATGAATTAATAAAATATGAAAACTATTTTTTAGCAGTTGAAATTGGAGAATTTATTGCTCCTAAAACATCAAATGAAGAATATTTCTGGGAGCATATAGGAGATATTTTTGCTAATAATATTAAGGATTATAACAAAGCATTAGAATACTATACAAGGGTGTTAAGAGCTAGCCCCGAATTAATATTTGTAAAACTAAAAATACTTGATTTATATACTTTACAAGGAAAACATCTATTTACCATTGATAGATTAAATCAACTATTAGATGAAAATAGAGAAAATTTATTTTTAAAGGTAGAAATAGATAAAAGACTAGCAAAACTTTGGTATAAAGAGCAACATTTTGAAAGAGCAATATTTCATTTAGAACAAGCATTGAAAGAGCACAAAAACCCTGAGTTATACTATATGGCTTATGAATCATCTAAAAAAATGCAAGATGACTTAAGAGCTTTTGAGTATTTAAAATTAGCTTTAAATTATTATGAAAATTATCAAACAGATAAAGATAAACTGTATTATAAAATTTCTTCTAGTATAGCTAAAATATATCTAGATAGAGGAGAACTACTTAAATCTTATGAATTATTAATAACTATCCCTAAAAACTATCTTTCTTTAAATATAATAAACATAATAAATAATTTACTGATTTTACTAAATAAAAAAGATGAACTATTTAAATATCAAGAACTCAAAGAGAAGTTAATAAATAAAAAGGAAAATAAAATAGATTTTTGGGAAAAAGTAATTGATTTATTTAAAAATAAATATTCAGACATAATAAATGAGGCAAAATCTACTCTTAATCTAGCTCTTATTAGCCCTGAAAATGACGATTTCTTTTATAATTTTGAAGAATTAAAACATATACTTAAAGATAAGGATATATTATATAAAATCATGGAATTATACAATAAAAGAGCCAAACTAATTGATGATAAATTAGAAAAGGGAGATTTATATTATAAAATCTTTAAAATTGCTAACTCAATAAACAACAAAGACTTAGCATATAAAACTCTCAAAAAGGGATTAAAAATTTCTCCTACTCATAAGGGTTTAAAACTCATTTATAAAAAGTGGATAGATGGTAAAAAAAGATATTAATATAGTTATATTTGGTTCTACAGGAACTATAGGAATAAATAGCTTAAATGTAATTAGAAATAGTAAAACACATAAAATATTAGCTCTCTCCGCAGGTAAAAACATTGAGTTATTAATAAAGCAAATCACTGAATTTAAACCTAAATATGTCTCAGTAAGCAATAAAATTGACAAAATTGAATTACAAAAAAAATTTAATGAAATTAAATTTTTTGATGGAGATGAAGGTTTAAAAACATTAGCGACTTTAAACAATGCTGATTTAATTATTTCTGCCATTGTAGGTTTTGCAGGTTTTATTCCTACATATTATGCTATAAAAAATAATAAAAAAGTTGCATTAGCCAATAAAGAATCATTAGTTGCAGGTGGTTTTTTGTTTTCAAAAAAAGAAATTAAAAATATGATACCTATAGATTCAGAACATTCCGCTATTGCTCAAATTTTACAAAACCGAGATAAAAAAACGATAAAAAGATTAATTATTACCGCTTCAGGTGGTCCTTTTTTAAATTATTCCAAAAAAGAAATGGAAAATATTACTAAAAAAGATGCATTAAATCACCCAAATTGGAGTATGGGAGATAAAATTACTATAGATTCTTCTACTATGGTTAATAAAACCCTTGAAATAATAGAGGCACATTACTTTTTTGATTTACCATACGAGCAAATTTCTGTTGTTATTCATCCTCAATCAATGATACACTCAATGGTTGAATTTACAGACAGCTCAATTATGGCACAATTAGCCTACCCAGACATGAAAATCCCAATTTCACAAGCAATTTATTATCCTGAAATAGAAAACTTTTCTTATGAATCTATGGATTTGACAAAATTAGTAAATATTTCATTCATTCCTCCAAATTTTGAAAAATTTCCTAGTTTAAATTTTGCAAAACTAGTAATAGAAAATCCTAAGTTAGGAGTCGTTTTAAATAGAGCTAACGAAGTTGCAGTTGAAGCATTCTTAAATGATAAAATCAAGTGGAATGACATCTATAAAACAATAAAAACAGCAATAGAAAACTATAATTTAGCAAATATTAACAGTATTGAAGATTTAAAAAAAGTTGATAATGAAGTTAAAATTTTTACACAAAACCTAATTGATTCATTTCAAAAATAACTACTCAATAAGAAACCAGCCCTTAACTGAAATTTATAATAATTATTATAAATAAAATCACTATATAACTTTACAAAACTATCCTGAATCAACTTATGAGTATATTCTGTTCTTAAAGCCAAAGAATTAAGTTCTTTTTGATGAAAATAATTAAAAGTTAAACTAATATAATCAGAAGCAAAAGTTTTAAAATTTCCCGTTAGATATAAAAAAAGATGCTCTTTATGTAAATACTCCGAACTAATGTGGTAATTTTTAAATAGTTTTATACTTATTTTTGCACCATAATAATCAAAATTTTCAGTAAATAATGATAAATCGAACAATTTATCATTATAATATATAGAAGACCTTCTGTATTTATCAATAACAAAAATATTAAAAATACTATCATTAAAAAAAAATGGCTTATATTCTTCGTATTCAATACCTACATTATATATTTCAAAGTTTAATAAAATTTGCTCAAAATCATCTCTTGTAAGTAAATAATTTATACTATTCATAGAAGATATTTTCCAAATATTTATATCTAAATTAGCTCTAATTGATTGAAGAGCCATATAATCACTATCTTTATATTCTATATATTTTAAACTTAAAATATTATTCTCATCATAAAAAGTGGATAATGTTAAGGAGCTAATATAATAATCTGTTATATGTCTATTCTTTTCATCGTAAAAATCAATTTGCCCCAAAAAGCTATCAGCATTAACTTCTTTTCCGTGTAATAGTGAAAAGGAAAAATTATCAAAATAAAATTTAGTTCTAAATCCATCTATAGAATAAAAATCATAGTCTTCAAAATTTAAAATCCTACCTACTGAAAATTCTAAAAAATTAAATTTCATATCAAATTGAAACTGCATTGCTTGTAAAGTTCGCCTTCTTAGAGCATAACTATCATTTTCAAGAGTATCAAAACCAACGGGCTCATATATATTAAAATAAGTTTTTAAAATAAGATACTCATAATTAATATCAAAGCTATCTTTTATATCTAAGGCAAAAACCTCTCTATAACTATTTTCAGAATAATTTGGTAACTGATAAAAATCACCAGCAACATCAAAATTATTAGAAAAACTTGAATTTAATAATATTAATAACCAAAATAACATGTTAATCTATTAAATTTTCTGATAATTCTTCAAATAAATGGCTAACTTTATGATTTTTATTGTAATGAAAGATACTTTTACCCTCTAATTGAGCTTTTTTAAATAAGCTAGACATAGGAATATATGGTTGTATTAAATAATCGCTAAATCTATCTTTTAATTCAGTTAATATTGGCTCATTTGTTTTTCTTGATCTATAATCTACTTTATTTATTATAATACCTAAAATATCTATATCATTATTATAATTATCTACAACTAATTCCATATTTTCAAGTAAATCATTAATACCATCTGTGGATAAATTTGATAACTCTGTAGGTATTACAACATATTTTGAAGCAACTAGTGCATTTAAGGTTAAAGTACCAAAATGAGGAGGAGTATCAATAATAATCAAATCAAAATGAGTTTTAGGAACATCTAATAATTTTTTCAAAACAAATTCTTTACCTATTTCAGAAGACAGTAGCTTTTCTGTTCTAGATAAGTCTTTATCTGCAGGAATATAATACAAATTATCAATTTTAGATAAATATACAGAATTCATTAAATCTTTTTTAGGATTTAAAATATAATCAGAAAACTCAGATTCATTTTCTCCAAAATGATAGTATAAAGCTTCTTGAGTATGAGCTTGAGAATCTAAATCAATAATCAATACCTTTTTTCCTTTTAACGCCTGAGAAACTGCAAAATTAGTAGAAAATGTTGTTTTACCTACTCCACCCTTTTGAGCAGAAATAGAAATAATAGTGGCATTTTTATTACCATAGTTTTTCTTGATTTTTTTCTTACTAAAAAAAGCCATATTAACTCCAATTAAAACATAAAAATAAATCGTAAGTATAATAACAGAATATCAAAATTAAGTAAAGAATAAGCTGAATTTGTAAATTTTTGCAATAAAACTATTAAAAAATTGCCTCATTCGTTAAAATTTGCTAGTATAATATATTATTTTTTTATGAAGGAGTTATTAAATGGCAGGAGTTACTACAAATTTAACAGTAAATGTACCAATTGAAAAATTCTATGAAGTTATAGCAGATGTTGAATCTTATCCAGAATTTATACCAGAAATGAAAGCAATTAAAGTTATCTCTATGTCCGATACAGAGGGAGAAGTAAAATATGATTTAAAAATTATGGGATTTGGTGTTTCTTATACTCTAAATCTTCAAAAAAATGCTCCAACTGAGTTATCTTGGACCTTTATTAAAGGCACTAAAATGAAAGATAATAAAGGGCATTGGAAATTAAAAAAAATTGATGACAACACAACAGAAGCAGAATATAAAGTTGAACTTAAACTAGGAGCATTAGTTCCTAAAAAATTCACAGACCAATTAACAAAAGTTGGTTTACCTGCTCTAATGAAACAATTCAAAGAAAGGGCAGAAAATTTATAATTTTTTGCATAGTGGCAAATCTAGTGTTTGTTCAGTAAAGATTGTAAGTGTTCACCACAATAATTTATGAGTTTTTATGAAGATAAAGTCAATAATGTTTGTTTGTTTAGGTAATATATGTAGATCTCCACTTGCAGAGGCTATTGCTAAAAATATTATCTCTGAACTAAATTTAGACATTAAAATAGCATCTGCTGGAACAGTAGGCTATCATCAAAATGAAATGGCTTGTGAGCAAAGTATAAAAACTGCTAAAAAACACGGTATCGACTTAACAAAACATAGAGCTCAAAAATTAACACAAAAACATATAAAAGAATATGATTTATTTATTGTTATGGATAAAACCAACTATAGGGATTTAAAAAAGTATAAACTTAATATGAAAATTCTTGGAGATTTTGGTTTTGATGGAAAAGCTGTGCCCGATCCATACTTTACGGGTAATATTGAATTAGTTTTTGATATGATAGAAAGAGCTATTAAAAACATGCTTGCAGAGTTATTCTAAAGCTTTTGATATTATTAAAACTTTATAATATATTAAATTTATAAGTTTTATTTTAGTAAATTTAGTTAAATAAATGGAGTTAATTATAAAA
The DNA here is from genome assembly GCA_027064085.1 of bacterium. Classification (GTDB taxonomy): domain Bacteria; phylum UBP6; class JAFGXH01; order JAFGXH01; family JAFGXH01; genus JAMOQH01. The sequence goes on from JAMOQH010000108.1 coordinate 21,866, forward strand.
AACAATAACTATCTAGCATTAAAAAGATCAGAATTAGCAAATGATTTTAAAAATAGATATAAAGAGGAGAAAGATGGCAAATTTTGAGTTAGAACAAAAAAGTGATGTGTTTATTTTAACAATGACAAATAAAGATAATACCTTTACTATTGATATTTTAAACGAACTCAATGCTTTAATTACTGAAGTAGAAAATTATCAAGGAAATACTGCTCTTTTAATTACAAGTAATTATGAAAAAACATGGAGCACCGGAATAAACTTAGATTGGTATTTACCTTTGAGCACAGAAGATAAAGCTAAATTTAAATGGCTAATGGAAAAGGTTTTAGCAAGAATTGCATTGTTAAACATGCCTACAATTGCAGCTATAAATGGAAATGCCTATGCTGGAGGAGCAATAATGGCAAGTGGCATGGATTTTAGATTTATGAGAGCAGATAGAGGAAGATATTGTTTCCCGGAAATAACAGTGAAAATACCATTTACTAAAGTATTAATGGAAATAGTAAGAGTTATACCTGTTCCTGCTCTCGAAGAAATGCTTTTTACTGGTAGGCCTTTTGGTGGAGAAGAATGCTTAGAAAAAAATATAGTTCATAAAATTTTCTCTAAAGAAGAACTTTTCTATAAGTCTTTTGAAATTGCTAAAATAATGGCTCAAAAAGATAGAATAACATATACAACTACTAAACTATTTTATAAAAGAGAATTACACGAAGTCTATTTAGAACATTTAAAAAATAAATAGAAAACACCACCTTACTTGACAAGTAAAGTAACAATTGTTACAACCTAGCTTTGAGGTTTTATATTGATAAAAAATATTATATTATTACTTATATTTTCAATAAATATCTTAGCACAAGATAATATCTTAAATTTTAAGGGAAAAGACTTTACACCTAATGCCCAAACAATAGAAAAAATCAACCCAACAAAACCAATATGGATACCAGCATTAGAAATAATTAGTTTTAACCTTTTCTTAAGTAGTTACAATAAATATATTGCCCAAAGTGATTTTGCACAAATCAGCATAGATTCTATTAAATCTAATTTTAAATATGGCTGGGGCTGGGATGCAGATGATTTTAATACTAATATGTGGAAACATCCATTTCAAGGCTCAATTTATTTTAATATGGCAAGAAGTAATGGTTACAATTATTGGATTTCACTTTTAATGACTAGTTTTGGTAGTATTCAATGGGAATATTTTATGGAAATTGAACATCCTTCAATAAATGACCTTATAACAACAACTATACAAGGAGCTATTTTTGGAGAAGTATTCTATAGAATATCATCATTATTTCTAAATGAAACAACTACTAAAAAAAGAGTTTGGAGAGAATTAGGTACTGCTGGCTTTAACCCAGGAAGAAGTTTAAATAGAGTTTTATACAATAGGTCATTTAGGACAATATCTAAAAATCTATATACAACTAAACCATATAAATTTAATATAGCCTTGGGAGTAAATGATCATTCAAGAAGTATACACTATGATAAATATAAAAGAAGATCATTTTTGGGTTTAAACTTCATTTATGGGGATTTATTTAAACAAAGAAAATATAAACCATTAGATGTATTTAATTTTGAATTTGAAATTCAATCTAAGCCAGAATTTTCACTCATTAAATTTAGAATTTTAGGTATTTTATTAGCTAAATCTTTTGACCTAAACTTAAAGAAAAAAAATGAAATTTATAACTCAAGACTAATAATAGGTCTATTTCATTATACTGATTATTTAAAAAATGATGTTTTCGATATTGGTTCCGTAAGCATTGGCCCCGGAATAATCTACTTATCTCCAACTTTTTGGTATAAAAACAGAATTATCATAAATACAACTGTTGCCATCATGCCTATGTCTGGAGTAAATTCAAATTATGCCAAAGAATTTATTCCAGATAATTTTGATGAGGGCAGAGATTATAACTTATCTACCGGTATTAGTGCAAAAGAACAATTTATCTTCACCTCAAAGTATGTAATATTTAGAATTAGCCATAGTTTTTGGAGCTTTTGGACACTACAAGGAGCTAAAGGAAAAGAATTTATAAATATATTTGAGCCAGCACTTATTTTTACACTTGATAAACATATAAAAATTGGAAGCAAGGCATTATTTTATTATAGAGATGGTAAATATGGTGAATTTCCTAATCTATATGTCAATGATAGAGAACTAAGAATTTTTATTTCTCTTGATATCTAAGTAAAACTTTTTTTTGATATTCACTAATTTCCTTACAACCTTTTTTAGCTAAATTTAATAACTCCATCAATTCCTCTACCGCAAAAGGTCTTTCTTCTCCTGTACCTTGTATTTCTATAATTCGACCATCTTCGCTCATTACAACATTCATATCAACAAGAGCATTGCTATCTTCAATATATGGTAGATCTAATACAGCAGTGTCCTCTACTATACCAACAGATATTGCAGACACAAAATAATTAATTGGATTTTCTTTTAAATCACTATCCTTTTCTAGCCATTTTATTGCATCATAAAGTGCAATAAAAGCACCATTTATGCTTGCTGTTCTTGTTCCGCCATCAGCCTGAATAACATCACAATCAACCCTAATTGTAACTTCACCTAGTTTTTTTAAATCAATAACAGACCTTAAAGAACGCCCTATCAATCGTTGAATTTCTTGGCTCCTGCCATCAATTTTACCTCCTCTATCTCTTCGTTTTCTTGTTTGAGTAGAGGCAGGAAGCATATTATATTCAGCAGTAATCCATCCTTTACCAGTATCTTTTAAAAATGGTGGTACAGATTTTTCAACAAAAGCAGTGCAAATAACTTTTGTATCCCCCATCTCTATTAAAACAGAACCTTGTGGATCTTTTAAATAATTTCTTTGAATTTTTAATTCTCTTAATTGGTCAAACTTTCTTTTATCTACTCTTTTCATACATCCTCACTATAAAATTACAGTATAATATATAATTTTTTACTAAAAATTTCAATTTTTATATATTTTTAACAGAAAATGATTGACATAGATAGCATATTATGATATTTACAATCTCCACGTGGTGGTTGTAGCTCAGTTGGTAGAGTACAAGATTGTGGCTCTTGTTGTCGCGGGTTCGAAACCCGTCATCCACCCCAAAGGGAATGCTAGTCATTCCCGCAATGCGAGAATGGTGGAATTGGTAGACACGCTGGCCTTAGAAGCCAGTACGAGAGTGTGGGGGTTCGACTCCCCCTTCTCGCATTTTTTATTCCTACATAGTAGGGGCAAGTATCAAGAATTCAAAACACGACTTATTAAACTCACCAATAAAAAAAACAGTTAATAGAATGGCTATTCCTATGCTATTTTCATTTTCATTTAATATTATTTATAACTTATCTGATACTTTTTTTGTTTCTAAATTAGGAGAAAAACCTTTAGCAGCAATGAGCTTTACATTTCCTATTGTTATGTCTGTTTTTAGTATATTAATGGGGATAAGCTCTGGGACATCCTCAATTATATCTCGTTCAACTGGTAAAAACATAAAACAAGACCCTTCAATTACCAAAAGAATTTCTGGAGATATTTTAATATTTTCTTTAATCGTTGCAATATTTATGGCAATTATTGGTTTATTTTCTGAAAATTATGTATTTTCTTTTATGGGTGCAAAAGGTGAAACATTGCAATTAATTCATGAGTATATGAAATTTTGGTATTTGTCTCTCCCCTTTTTTATATTGTTGTTTATTGGTAATACTATAATGAGGTCATTAGGTGATGCTAAAACTCCAGCTATTATTATGTTTACCTCAATAATTGGTAATATTATATTAGATCCTATTTTTATATTTGGACTTGGCTTTATTCCTAAGCTGGGTATTGCCGGTGCTTCACTAGCAACATTAATATCGAGAATATTAACAAATTTCTTAGCTTTTTATATACTTTTCAAGAAAAAAGAAGCAATTTCAGCTAACATTAAAAACTTAAAAGAAATGATAAACTCATGGAAAGAATTATTATATATATCAATTCCAGCAACTGCAAGCAATTTATTAAATCCTATTTCAGGATTTATTATAACAAAAATAATCGCATCACATAGTGAAATTGCCGTTGCAGCTTATGGGGTTGGCGGGCGAATTGATGGCTTAGCAATGATTCCTGCGGTAGCATTAAACTCAGCATTAGTACCAATTATTGGGCAAAATTTAGGAGCAAAACAATTTCAAAGAATTTTAGATGCGATAAAACATGCAATGAAATTATTAATTATTTGGGCTATTTTTGTCTCTATTTTAATAGTATTCTTTTCACATAATTTAGCTGAAATTTTTAATAAATCGAATGCAGGAATTGAAATAACTAGTTTATACTTAAAAATCATACCTATATCATATTTTTCAATATTTTATTTTGCAATTAACAATTATATATTTTATGCAATCAAAAAACCATATAACTCATTGTTTTTAATTTTCACTAAAATGATTATTCTAACAATACCTATGGTTTATTTAGGGAGTTACTTAGATGGAGTTAGAGGAATCTTTATTGGTTTATCCATTTCAGCTCTTTTAGCTTCTGTTATATCTTTTTTTAAGTTCAATGAATCATGGAAAATTTGGAGAAAATATGCTAGAGAAAATAAATAAAATAATTAATGAATCCTTTAATAATGAATTAGAAAAGAAAGAAGCAATTATCCTAATCGGCCCTATTTGTTCAGGAAAGACATTATACAGAAAAGAACATATCACAAAATCTCATGTAGTATTAGATGCAGGCGAAATATATTTACAACTTTATAGTTCTGCTGGAGGATTTGGAGAACATCTAACTGAAGAATTAAATTATATAGGAACAGAAATAATAAAAAAAATTATTGCTAATAGATACTCTTTTATACTTGAAATAATGCCTGACCAATACAAAAATCTGATTTTCATTATTAATCAACTAAAAAAACTAGGCTATAAAACAACAGGCATTAAATTTGATTGTACAGAAGAAGAAGCAAAAGAAAGAAACTCAAAAAGAGATAAAAATGATATTTCATCTTATTTTACAGAAAATTTCCACATTGCGTGGCTTTTAAATGAATTGAAATAATTATATTCTTCCTCGGCCTCTTCCGTTTCCATAACCTCCTCCGTTTCCACGACCTCTTCCTCGACCACGACCACGACCAGTTCCCATACCACGGCCTCTTCCATATCCAAAATGATACCCTTCTCCGTCCATAGCCTTATCGTACCATTCTTCAGAAACAACATGGTCTTTGTTACATTTACCTAAGCCTCTTCCTGTTTTTGGTCCTTTTTCTTCAGGGCCTTTACCATTAAAATTTGCCATAATGACCTCCATTATTATGACCATAACCTTTTCTATGGCCATTTCTAAAATTAAAATTACCACCTTCTATACTCAAAGACTTTCCCTCTATAAGCATAATTGAAATCTTTTTTCTTGCAGATTCAACAAGCCTTGAAAATGTAGGACGAGAAATTTCCATAAGTTCAGCAGCATCTTCTTGCTTCATATTTTCATAATCAGCAAGCCTTATTGCTTCATATTCCTCTGTTAATAAAACAATCTGTTCTAATTCACTTGCTCTCACACCAGCAGGCTTAAATAAATCATATTTGGGTTGTTTCAACACTGCCCTCTTTTTTCTAGGTCTCATAACACCTCCATCAATCTAAATATAATGAACATATGTTCAAAAGTCAAGAGCTTTTATCTTTTTTATCTTTTTTATCTTTAATTTTTTATAATTGGATAATTCTTAGCAAAAATAAAGCTATTAATACAGAAAAAGCTCTTGATAATCAGTTTAAAAAGGTATATAAGTTTAAATAAGTAGAAAAGCTACTTGTTTTAATTAGGAGAAACTTATGAGAGAACCAGCATATTATATAAAAACACCTGCTCAAATTGAAGGTATCAAAAAAGCAGGTATTATTATCTATGAAATGTTTGAAGAATTAGAAACATGGCTTAAACCTGGATTGAGAACAATTGAAATAGAAAAATTTTGTAGAAAATTTATAGAAGAGAGAGGAGCAATACCAGCATTTGCAAAGGTGCCAGGATATAAACATGCAACCTGTATATCAATAAATGAAGAAGTTGTTCATGGTATTCCTTCACACAAAAAGAAAATTAAGGAAGGAGATATCGTATCAATAGATGCAGGAACAATTCTAAATGGCTATTATGGTGATACTTGCAGAACATTTGCCATTGGAAAAGTATCCAGAAAAGCAAGAAAACTGATGAATGTTACCAAAGAAGCTCTTGAGAGGGGAATACAGCAAGCGGTAATAGGAAACAGGCTAGGTGATATTGGCCATGCTATTCAATCATATGCAGAAAAAAATGGATTTTCTGTAGTTAGAGATTTTGTAGGGCATGGGGTCGGATTAAAACTACATGAACCACCTCAAGTTATGCATTATGGTAGGCCCAATACAGGTATAAAGATTGTAGAAGGAATGGTTATTGCCATTGAACCAATGATTAATGAAGGAACTTGGAGAGTTAAAATATTAAAAGATGGTTGGACTGCAATTACAACAGATCACAAGCTATCTGCTCAATATGAACACTCTGTAGCAATCACCAAAGAGGGACCAGTTGTTACAACACGCCCTTAAACTTGTTTATAGTTTGTAAAAGGTCTTTCTCCTTTTTTAAGACTATTTTTTGAAATATTTAATAAAATACCTATCATTATCATACTTGCAAGCATACTTGAACCACCAAAGCTCATAAAAGGAAGTGTTAACCCCTTAGTAGGAAAAGCCCCTACAACAACTCCAAGGTTTAAAATTATTTGTATTGATAATAAAATTGAAATACCAAGTGCAATATATGTTCCAAATAAACTCTTAGCTTTTAAAGCAATTCTAATTCCAATTATAATCAACAAAATATACAATATTATCAAAAAAACAATACCAATAAATCCTAATTCTTCTCCAATAATAGATGCAATAAAATCAGTGTGAGCTTCAGGTAAATAATACCTTTTTTGTAAACTATTACCTAAGCCAACCCCAGTTAATCTCCCTGAAGAGAATGCAAGAACAGACTGATATAACTGATAACCACTTGTTGTTCGGTATAGTTTTGGGTCCAAAAATGCATTAATTCTAGCCATTCTGTATGGAGCTAATATCATTAATAAATATCCAAATCCAATTGCAGAAGAAAATAATATTGCAATATGACTCCACTTTATTCCTGCAATAATCATCATAGCCATTAAAAGGGCCATTATTACAGCAGACGTACCAAAATCAGGTTGTAAAAAAATGGGAATCAATACAATTATTATAACTAATAAATGAGGTAATACTCCAAAACTAAATTGCTTAATCAGACTGATATCCTTTTTAGATAAAGAATGAGCCAGATAAAAAATTATTACAATTTTGGCAAATTCCGATGGCTGAACTCTAAAAAAGCCCAAATTAATCCATCTGCTTGCACCTTTTGCACTAGCTCCAGCAAATACGACAAAAATTAATATTAAAAATGTAATTAATAAAAAATAATATGTAAATTTTTCGTATTTTTCATAATCTATTTTAGAAACAGCCCAAACCATAATCCATGAAAAGGAAATATAAATAAATTGTTTCTTCAATACATAAGATGCTAAAAAGTCATTTAAAGAAGAAGCACTATCAACCATTAATAAGCTAAAAAGAGTTAATACCAATACTATTAAAATCAAAAAATAACTATCTCTTGTAAACTCTCCTAAATTTTTACTGCTCAAAAAATTCTCCAACTAACAAATCAAAATGTTCTCCCCTTTTTACATAATTATCATACAAGTCAAAACTACTCGAAGAAGGAGAAAATAATATCTTTTCATTTTTAATATTTATACTTTTCAAATAAATAAATACTTCTCTTAAATCATTAAATTTCTCTATATTAAAATCATTTTTTAAAATCTCAAATAGTTTATTTTTTAATCCTCCAAAAACAATAATTTTTTTTATTTTCACCTTTTTAAACTCATTAATAAAACTTGTGTAATCAAGCCCTTTATCATCTCCTCCTAAAATAAGTATTGAATTTTGATAATTCTTTATAGCAAAAACAGTTGAGTCAATATTGGTTGATTTACTGTCATTTATAAATAAATTATCCACGACTCTCTTTTCTGTTAGGCGATATTTAACCCACTCAATACGATTAATCGTATTAATAATATCTTCTTCTATCATTCCAAGATTTAGCATTATATCAATAACTGGTATAAAGTTTACGAAAAACATTAATTTATCTTTATTTATTTTATTTTTATTTATTTTTATGGGCGAGTTAACATCAAAAATACTTATATTCAACTCCTTTTTTAAATACTTATTAAAATCTGCATGTACATAAGAAACTTTATTGGTAAAATCAATAAGTTTTAGTTTTGAATTTGCATATTCTTTAAAATCTTTATGCCATTTTAAATGATCTGGTGTTAAATTTAATAAAATAGAATAATCTGTTTTAAAAGTTTTAGTATAAAATAACTGATATGAAGATAATTCTAAAACAACAGTATCATAATTTTTTTCTAAGCAATAAACTATTGGAACTCCAACATTACCTCCTAAAAATACTTTTCTATTAAAATTTTCCAGAAGTTTAGCAAATAATTTTACAGTAGAAGTTTTTCCATTTGTCCCTGTTACTGAAAATATTTGTTTATCTTGTATAAAAGGATAAAAATAATCGAGCTCGGTATAAAAGTTACTATAGTTATTACGAGAAACGATATAATCTTTATCAAGTTTAAAACTTGGACTTAAAATAACAGCATCAAAAATATCAAAAACAAATGAATATTTAGGATTTACAATTAAATTTATATTATTTTTAAATTTATGATTTAGTACATAATTTACAATACTTTTATTATACTTATCATCAAAAATATAAACTTGATTATTATATTTTAAAAACCAATCAGCCATAGCCTGTCCAGTAAGGCCTGCACCTAAAATAGCAATTTTTTTATTATTAATTATTTCCAAAATCAAACCACAAAAGCCTATAAAGTAAATAACATAATTAGCTATTTAAAATCCAATTTTCATTTTTTTTTAAATAAGGTAAAAAAACATCATAAAAACTTGCAAGAATTATAATAAAATCAACATATTACTTGACTTTTTCATAATGAAAAATTTAAAATCGCTTGTTATCATATTGATTAGAGGAAAAATGCTAAATAATAACCTAAAATTTGATAAAGATATCTCCTTTTTTGTGAATTCAATAAAAATGATGAACTTTTCTTTATTTTTAACAGATATTGATGGAAATATAATATACTGCAATAATTCCTTTACAAAACTAACAGAGTATTCTGAAGAAGAGTTATTAAATAAAAACCCCAAAATATTTAAATCTAATTATCATGATAAAAATTTTTATAAAATACTATGGGATACTATTCTTTCAGGAAATACTTGGCGTGGAGAAATTCTAGACAAAACCAAAACAGCTAAACTTATTTGGAATAATGTTGCAATATTTCCATTAAAAAACAAAAACAATGAAACAAAATACTTTGCATCAATAAGAGAAAATATTAATATTCAAAAAGACTTCTCTAATTTTATAAAAATAGATAATAATACATTTAACAATAGTCCTATAATATTGTTTAATTGTTCTCCAGATAATTTCAATACAAACTATATATCACAAAATGTTGAATTAATCTTAGGATATAAACAAAAAGATTTCATAAGTAAAAAAATTAATATATTCTCTATCATTCATAAAGATGACATTAAAAAAGTGAATGAAGCATTTCAATATAATATAAATGAATTAGAAGTAAACTTTTTTAATATTGATTTTAGAGTTATCAGTAATAAAGGAAATATAGTATACCTATCAGGAAAAATTAACCTAATAAAAAATAGTCAAAATAAACTCATAAGCTATCATGGATATGTTTTAGATACTACTAAACAAAAAAAACTTGAAAGAAGGCTTTGTTTAAGTGAAAATAAATTTGAAATGGCAATGGATAGTGTTGGTTATGGGTTATGGGATTGGAATACTAAAACGGGCAATGTTTTTTATTCAAAAGAGTGGAAAACAATGTTGGGCTTTGATAAAAGTGAAGTTTTAAATAATGTTGATGTATGGAAAAACTTAATTCACCCTCTTGATAAAGATAGAATTTTAACATTAACTAATAAACTATTAAATAAGGAAATTCCTATTTACGAAGAAGAGTATAGGCTGAAAACCAAAAAAGGTAATTATAAATGGATTTTATCAAAAGGAAAGGTTTTAGAGTGGAGTGAAAATACTGCCGTAAGAGTAATTGGAACTCATATTGACTTAACAGAAAGAAAACTTAAAGAAGAATATAAGTATAAAACTAGAAATTTAGAATCACTAGGAAGGCTTGCAGGTAATATTGCACATAATTTTAATAATTTACTAATGAATATACAAGGTAACATTGAATTACTAAAAACAGATAAAGAAAATAATGATAATTATATAAAAGATATTCAATTTACAATAAATAGAGCAAAAAAATTATCTAAAAAAATGCTAGTTTTTGCAAAGGGTGGAGATCCAATAAAAACTAGGGTTAAAAACATTGATAAAATAATTAAAAAAAGAATTGATTCTCTACTATTTATATATAAAGATAAATATAAATTTATTTCAAAAATAGAAGAAAACTTATTAGCAACAGATTTAGATATTAATTTATTTACAGAAGCCATTGATAATATCATATTAAACTCAATTGATGCAATGCCAAATGGCGGTTCAATAACATTAAAAATACAAAATACATTCAAAATAGAAAAACAAATCTCTGAAAACAATAAAGAATATTTACAAATATCAATTACAGATACAGGTATTGGTATAAAAGCAAGTATAATAAATAAAATATTTGAACCATTTTTCTCAACACAGCCTCATAAAAAAGAAGGTGTCGGCTTAACTGCAGTGAATGCAATAATTACAAAACACAATGGACATATCATTGTAAATTCACAAGAAAATAAAGGAACTGAGATAAAAATTTATCTAAAAGCATATCAAAATAACATAAAACCTGAACTTAACCTAGAAAATACTTTTAAAGCTCAAAAAATATTAATTATGGATGATGAAGAAATAATATTAAATGTATTAGAAAGATTTTTAAAAAAATCTGGTTATAATGTAGAAACGGCTCCAAATGGAGAGGAAACAATTAAAAAATATATAAAAGCTCAAGAAGCTAATCATCCATTTGATGTAATTGTAATGGATTTAATTATTGCAAATGGTATGAATGGAAAAGAAACAATACAAAAATTATTAGAAATAGATAAAAATCTAACCGCCATTGCGTCAAGTGGGTATTCAAATAGTAAAATAATGTCAAATTACAAAGATTATGGTTTTAAAGCGATTTTGCCTAAACCATATAAATTAAATGATTTAAAAGAACTAATAAACAATCTATAATTAATTTTTCAAAAACCACTTAACAAGATATGGCCTTAATTTCATTTTAATTTCATCAATATAGTCAATGTTTATTTTAAAATCTTCATCGTTTATAAAAGCAATTAATTCATTAAGATATTCATAAAAATCAATTTCAATATCTACAGATAACTTTTTCATTGCAATAAAATATGGAAAAATTTTTTCTCCATTAAAATTAAAATAACTATCATAAATAGGATATAATATTTTGGGGGCTATTCTAGTTTTCTTTTTTAAATAAAACAACAAATAAGAACCTAAATAACCTACCCAGGTGGATATAAACTTTTGAATTTTTAATTCGTCATCTTCTAGTTCATTTATAAAATTTCCTTTATAAAAATCTGATAATAGTAAATCTAAAACAATAATAGATTCATCATCAAATTCAAGATTATAATTTGAATAATTATTTATAAATGCTTTAAAATCTTTTCTATAATCTAAAATTAAATTATTTAATTTTTCTAAATTTTCCTTACTATAAATATTTTCTTTATCAAATAATAAAGAGCTATCCTCATCAAATTCATAAGGTTTATAAATAACTTCTTTTATATTATCAAAAAGAAAATGTATATTACTACTATCTTGCAATTTCAACCTCTAAATTATCAGATATTTTTTTAATTAAAATATCTAAAACTTCATTAATATCAATGTTTCTATTTATTTCATTTTTAATACTTGTAACTCCCTTATTCCTTAAACCACATGGAACAAACAACGAGAATCTATCTAAATTAGTAGAAATATTTAATGCAATCCCATGTTTTGTTACATTATGAGTAACTTGCATGCCAACAGCAGCAATTTTATTATCATTAACAAAGACTCCTCTAAATCCTTCTGATTTGGAGGCAATAACATCATAATAAATTAATGTATCAATAATTGAATCCTCTATTTTACTAACAAAATCTTTAATACCTAATTTTAAATCTAATAAATTTATAATAAAGTATATTACTAACTGCCCTCTTCCGTGATAAGTAGCTAAGCCTCCTCTATCTGTTTTTATTAAATCAATATTTTTACTTTTATAAAATTTTTCATCATACTTCAATGTATCTAAAAAACCTCTTTTTCCAGTAGTAATTACATCATTATGAGATAATGCAAGAATATACTGTTCACTATTATCTGCAAGAACCTTATTTTGTAAAATTTTCTGTAGTACAAGAGCATCATTATAGGAAATAGTATCTATTTTTATTAATTTATAGGTATTCATATCTTTTATAAAGAAAGAAAGAAATCATGGTCTATTTTATCAATTAAATTCTCTTTAATAATACCAAGTTCAAATTTCTTCATTGTATCAAAAATAAAAAACTTATCCATTAAAACAATATTTGTGCCATTAAGTTTTGTTTCTTCAATTGCTGAATTATCAAATTTTGAAGATGTTAAAATAATTAAATTTCCATAACCGAATCTAGATAAAACACCCCTTGCTTCAATAATATTCTGTTTAGTTATCTCGTTTTTCCCTTTTCTTAAGAGTAGAATAAAATTTAATTCTGAAAGCCCTAACTTTTTGGTTAAAAAATAATATCCGGGAAGCTCTTTTATTGGCTTCATATTATATAAACCCAAACTATTAAGAAGTATTTTTGATAGCTTTTGAAATTTTTCAAGATTTAATCTATTAAACCAATTTATAATTTCCTTTTTAATTAATTTATCCCTAATTTTTAACTCTTCTTCTATTTTTAAGGCATTCTTCAATAATTCATTTGATTCAAGTAAAGAAATAGGAATAATTCCATCGTTAGTAACTAGAAATTCTGGTTTCTTTAAAGATTTATTAAATTTATTTATTAATAAAATAATCTCATTAGAAGAAAGTTTGTTAATATCAAATAAATTATCATTTTCAATAATTTTAATAATTTCTACTAAAGTATAATATTTAAATTTATTTTTTTTCAGCATATACTCAAGAATTTTTTTAGCTATTTGAGTTTTATCCCTAAGTTTAAAATCTACTTTTACTACAGTAGAATTAGAAAAATATTGTTTACTATATATCTGCTTAGAATATTCTGAAATATTCTTAATTTCCTCTAAATTAGTTTTATCTTTCTTTTTTTTCTCTTTTAAAAGTTCTATTCTTTTTTTAGGCTTCTTATCTTTGGATTTTAAATTTTTACTATGATATTCTTTTAAAATAAAAAAGCCTGGCCTTATTACTGAAATCACAGAATTTTTATTTTTAACTTCCAACTTTAATGACTCTAGCATTCTTTTTTCAGGACTAGCACCTAAAAAATCAAGTAACTCCCCAGTTAACGCAATTGAAGTTATTTTTTTGTAATGCAGAGGCTTTTTATTTTCAGTTAAAACCTTAATTGCCGCATCTTTAAAATTCATTTTTATTCCTTTTATTAAAAATTATATTTAAACCATTTAAAGTTAAATCTTTTTCAACAATTTCAATTGTCTCAGATAGCTCATCTATAATAGAAGCCAATCCGCCAGTTGCTAAAACTTTAAATTTCTCTTTTTTATATTCATTTTTTATTTTGTTTACTATTCCATCAACTAAAGCCGCATATCCATAAGTTAAACCTGATTGTATAGAGTGTATTGTTGTTGTTCCAACAATAGAAGGAGGCCGTTCTATTTCAACTTTTGGTAACTTCGATGTATTTAAAAATAATGCTTCTTTAGCTATTTTTATACCTGGAGTAATCACTCCACCAATATACTCTCCTTTTGATGAAATAACATCAAAAGTTGTTGCTGTTCCAAAATCAATTATAATTAATGCTTGTTTATACTTTTCAAATCCTGAAACTGAATTTATTATCCTATCAATTCCAACATGCTCAGGAGGATTATAAAGATTTTTTATTCCAAATTTATCACCTGAACTAAGAACATTAGGCAAAATCTTAAAATATTTTCTAAAGGTATTTTTAAGGTGAAACAACAAGGGCGGAACAACCGAAGCAATAAGAATATTATTTATATCATTTTTACTTATTTCGTTTTCTCTTAAAATAGATAAAATTATTACAGCATACTCATCAGAGGAGCGGTTTATAAAAGTAGATATCCTAAATTGTAATAACAAAGAGTTTTTATCAAAAACACCAAAAACAATATTGGTATTTCCAACATCACATACTAAAATCATTCTTTTTTTCTCTATTAACTACCCTGCTGCATTTCCCATTTGGAATATAGGCAAGTACATAACAACAATCATACCACCAACAACCCCGCCAAGAACAACCATCATTATTGGCTCTATCATTGAAGTTAGCCCATCTACTGCTGCATCAACTTCTTCATCATAAAAATCTGCTATTTTGGTAAGCATAACATCAAGTGCACCAGCATTTTCACCAACTCCAATCATTTGGACAACAAGTGGTGGAAAAACCCCCGTTTCATTTAATGGTTGAGTTAACGAACGCCCCTCTGATACAGCCTTTTTAACTTTTAAAAGTGCCATCTCAATAACAAAGTTACCAGAAGACCTTGCTACTACTTCTAAGGCCTCAAGCAAATTTACTCCTGCACCTAAAAGAGTTGACATAGTTCTAGAAAATCTAGCAACAGCAACTTTTTTAAGAAGTGGCCCAAAAACAGGAACTTTTATCATAAAAGAATCCCATATTTGAGAACCTTTTTTAGAGTTTTTCCATGTTTTAAAAACAAAAATAAAACCTGCAAAAGAACCAAATAAAAGCAAAGTATTAGCAACAATCCAATCAGATAAAGTAACTAAGAATTGAGTGGGAGCAGGAAGCTGACTATTCATGTTTGAAAAGATTGTTTTGAAAGTAGGAATAATATAAATCATCATACCCGCAATAATAGCTAAGGCAACAAAAGAAACAATCATAGGATATTTTAAAGCAGCCTTAACTTTATGCTTTAAAGCCTCTGCTTTTTCAATATATTCAGAAAGCCTTGTCATTACATTGGCCATAATACCAGCAACCTCACCAGCTGCAACTAAATTTACATATAAGTTATCAAACACTTTAGGATGTTTTTTTAAAGCATCAGGAAATGATTTACCTTGTTCCACATCTTCTCTTACTTCTTTAAGTACTTTTTTAAATGTAGGATTTTCAACCTGAGCACTCAACATTTCTAAACCCTGTATTAGCGGCAGACCAGCATCTAGCATTGTTGCCATTTGCCTAGTAAAAACCATTAAGTCTTTATTTTGAATTTTAGGTGGAAATAAGACAATTTCCATTGGTTTAGCTTTAATCTTTGTAGGAGTAACCCCTTGTGAGATTAAAAGTTTTTCAATATCATCTTTAGAATACCCTTCTACTTCACCTGATTTAGCACCTTTGGCTGTTTGACCTTCCCATAGAAATATCTTTGTTTTCTTTTTTTTAGCAGGCATAGTTCCCCTTTACTATTAAAGATGTTTAGATAATATACAAATTGAACTAAAATGTCAATTTTTAATTGCTTTATTGCTCCATATAGAATTAATTACAGTTTCACATATTTTAAATTTTCAATAATATCACTTGCATTCATAAAGTCTTGATTTGTTTTTTGAGAAGCGATATCACCACTTAAAGCATGTAGATAAACAGCTACAATTGCACTCTCAAACGCAGTTAAACCTCTAGCTAGGTATGTTCCTATCATCCCTGATAAAACATCTCCACTTCCTGCAGTAGCCATTCCTGGATTTCCAATATCGTTTATATAAATTTCTCCCAAAGAAGAAACAATAATTGTATTTTTCCCCTTTAAAACCAAGGTTATTCCATGCTCTATAGCATATTTTACTGCAATTTCTATTTTATTCTCTTCAATTTCTTTAACACTGTGCCTTGTAAGCCTTGAAAACTCTGCAATATGAGGCGTAAGTACAATTTCTTTATTTTTTAAACCATAAAATATGTTTTTTCCTGATTCGGATATCAAGTTTAAACCATCTGCATCAATAATCATAGGAATATTTTCCATTCTGACTAAAAAAGTCAATAAATTAAAAACAGTTTCATTTTTTACTATTCCAGGGCCAAATACGATAGCTGTTTTCTTTTTTAAAAACTCTTTAAAAATAGTAAAATGTTCTGTATTTATTCCTAATTCATCTAATAAGCCAATAACCATTAACTCATCTAGAGAGGCATTAACTATACTTTCTTGACCAATAGTAGTAATAGCAGTAGCGATGCCTACTCCAGCTCTAAATGCAGCTTTTGCACTCATTATTATCGCACCAGATTTTCCATGACTTCCACCAATTAACAATAAGTTTCCATTTTGATACTTATGGCTTTTACTGTCTCTTTTAGGAATCAAGCTTTTTACTAACTTTAAGGAAATCAGCTTTACTGGTTCTATGTCAAATAAATCAAAAGCTTGTTTAGGAAATGAAACATCAAATAGAGATAATTCACCACAATACTCAGAGGCAAATAAATGTCCTAATTTTAAATTTCCATAAGTTGCCGTATAACTAGATTTAACGCTCACTCCCATAATATTACCAGTAGTTGCATTTACTCCACTTGTAATATCTATAGAAAGAATAGGAAGTTTAGCATTATTCATTTCTTTGATTATAGTTTCAAATTTCCCTTTAATTTCACGGCTAAGTCCAATTCCAAATACTGCATCTATTAAAAAGGTGTATTTTTCTTTTATATTTTTATTATTTTCCTTAAATTTCAAAAAACTACAATTTAAGTGTTTTAATATATTAAGATTTTTTAATGCATCTCCTTTATACTTAGTCATTGGAGCCATAAGCAACACATCAACATCATAATTAGCATTCAACAAATGCCTTGCCACAACAAATCCATCTCCTGCATTATTACCTACTCCAGCAATTACTAAAATCCGGTCATTTTTTTTCAATATATCATCTTTCAGCCACTGAGCTGTTTTAGCCCCTGCATTCTCCATTAAAACAATTCCGTCAATTTTAAATTTTTTAATTGATATTTCATCTAATTTTTTAGCTTCAAGAGCATTTAAAACATAGTTATTCATATATATACCTCAAGAAAACACTTAGCTTATTATAAATTATTTTAAAGAGAATAACAACATATTTTGTTTTTAAATTAAGAATTACAATTAAATAAAATTTCTCAACTTGCACATTTAAATAAAAGAAGTTATACTATTATTAGGAGGTTTAAATGGTAAAAAATAAGGATAAAAATAAAATAGAAAACCGTTATGATAAAATCTTAAAAGAGCTTTTAGATAAT
>JAMOQH010000109.1 GCA_027064085.1 bacterium
TTTTTTATAAGACCACTTTTAATAAATTCTCTAATTATTTTAGAATGAATTCCTATATTATCTATTTTAATTTCTTCAATCACTTTAACTTTAAAATGTTTTTGTAAATCATTTATTGAGCCTTGTCTATTTTTACCAAATCTAAAATCATATCCTATAATAATCTCTGTGGGATTTAATTCTTTTTTTATTTTATTGATAAATTCTAAATAGCTTAAATGTTTTATATCATCTAAATTATAAAAATGGCAAGGTTTAAAAATATAATCTAATCTAGTTTTAAAAGGGGTAAGAGAGGAGTTTTTTTCTATTATTAAAACCTCATCACTTAAAGAGATTAGTTTTTGATGTGCAAAATGTACACCATCAAAACCTCCAATTGCTAATTTCATTAATTTTTTGCTGCACTTGCAAGATTCCACATAGGTAAGAATATACCAAGAGCTAATAATAATACAAGAGCACCAATTACAGCAGTCATAATAGGTTCAATGGCATCTGAAAGCCCTTCTATTGTTTGTTGGAATTTATTTTTATAATAATCACTTGCATTTTCAAGCATTTCATCTAAATTCCCAGCACTTTCTCCTGCACTAATCATTTGAAGAGTAATATTATCAAGTAATTCATATTGAGTTAAAGCTTCTGTCAAAGAACGACCTTGATTTATCTCTTTTATAATTCCATCAATTTTTTCTCTTAATACTGCATTTTCTAAAATACTATTTGCTATATTTAATGAATCAATCAAAGGAACTCCTGCTTTGGTTAATTCAGTTAAAACTAATAAAAATCTACTAACTGATGAATTATTTATTAAAGGACCAATTATTTTTATTTTTAGCATAATAGAATCTGTTTTGTATTTATAATTTTTATTTGTTTTATACATAAATTTATGTAAAATAAATAAACCTATAAATCCACCTAATACAAAAATACCATAGTTATTTATAACATATTCTAATCCAAGTAATATTCTTGTAGGTAAAGGTAGTTCAGTGTGAAGTTTTTCAAAAATATCTTTGAATTTAGGAATAACATAACCGATTAAAATTGTAAAAGCACCAGCCATTGCTATCATTGTAATCATTGGCATTCTCATAGCTTTTTTAAATTTTTGTCTATTATTTTCTATATCTTCATATACATCAGCTAATGTATGAAGAGCTTCACCTAAGGCCCCTGTTTGTTCTCCAAGTTTTACTAAGGCTACTGCTAAATTTCCAATATATGGTTCATATTCTTCAAAAGTGGAAGATAGATTTAAACCATTATCAATTCCCTCAGCAGCTTTTTGAAAAAGTTCTTTTACTAATTCATCTGTGGAATTTTGAGCTATATTTTCTAAACTATCTTTTAAAGAGATTTGAGCTATAGTGAGAGCTGCAAGTTGTCTAACAGCACTGATAAAAGCATTATAATTTAATTTCTTTTTTGAAAAATTTGCTTTGATGATATCTTGCAAATTTTTAATTTTTTCTTCAAAAGGCATATCAGTTGGCTCTACTTTAACGGTTATACCTTTATATTTATTAGAGTTATTTACTGATTCTAATACAGCCGCTTTATTTTCACCTTTTAAAATTATTTCTTCTTTTTTACCTTTTACAATTAATGTAACTTTGTAATAATTCATGTATTAACCTGTGCTACTCTATATATTTCCTCAAGACTTGTTTCACTATTTATTGCTTTTATTAGACCATCTACAAACATTGGAGTATAACCTTTTGTTTTTGCTAATTTT
>JAMOQH010000110.1 GCA_027064085.1 bacterium
AATCCTGTAATTAATTGTTTCATTAATATTTTATTATCTAAAAGCTCTTTTAAGATTTTATCATAACGGTTTTCTATTTTATTTTTTAGGTTTTTATCTTTATTTTTCACCATTTGACCTCCTATTTTAGTATAACTTCTTTTATTTAAATGTGCAAGTGGAGAAAATTTTATTTAATTGCAATTTATAATTTTAAATACTCTCTTTTAATTATGAATTGCAGATATATTAAAAAACATCTCTAACAAGAACATTGAAAAACTTTTTATTTTTGTCATTCAACCAATAAAATTATTTTCACTCTTATAATTTAAGCTAAGTTTAAATTATTTATTGTTTTATACTCCCTTTGTAATTTGATTTATTTAATGTAAAAACTGTTATAAAAAAGTTAGTAAAAATTTAAAACCTGACACATCTCTTAAGTAGTTCTTTTTTTCAGTTAAATTATCTAAAACTGGTAGTTTATATTATTTTAAATGGAAGAGAGATGAGGAAAGCTTATAGTGAAACCCTCTCTTTTAGCCACAATTCCTTATGGCAGTAAGGCTGATGAATTTTAAAATGAAAATACTATAGCTTTTTATTTAATCACAAATATAACTTATTCTAGAGTATCCAAAGATAGAATAATTAAGACTTAATGAATGAAACAATTAGATAAATGAAAGAAAATTATACTGAAGAAGAGATAGATGAAGTACATAAAGAACTTAAAGAACAAAGGAGTAAGAGGTTTTAATGAAATTTAGAGATGTGTCAGGTTTCAGATAAGTTTTACTTTACGAAGATATAAAAATTTGATAGACTGCGATATATTTTAGTTGGAGTATGAATTGAATAAGGTTATATGTCCTGAATGTGGTGAAATAAATGATATTGATAATAATTTTTGTAGAGAATGTAATAGTAGTTTAATAGTAAATAATCAGTATTATTTACTAAAAATTCTTGGTGAAAATTATGGCACAACCTATAAGGCAATAAATGAAAATAAAAAATTTGTGCTGATAAAAGAGTTATCCCTAAGAACTCTAGATTTATGGAAAACGGAAGAATTATTTAAAAGAGAGGCTAAAGTTTTATCACAACTAAATCATATTTCTATCCCTAATTTTATAGAAAACTTTTCTTTGGGTTATGGACGAAATTCAAGAATGTATATAGTTATGGAGTATATTGAAGGAAAAAGTCTTGAAGAAGAAAGAGCAGAAAGATACTACACAGAAAGAGAAATACTCAAACTTATGAAAGAAATTTTACAAGTATTAAATTATATTCACTCCTTAACACCACCAATTATTCATAGAGATTTAAAACCTTCAAATATTATGAGAAGAAAAAATGGAGATATAGTTTTAATAGATTTTGGTTCAGTAAGAGATATAATTAAGCCTAAAGGAGGTTCTACTTTAATAGGTACATCAGGTTATATGCCTCCTGAACAATTTATGGGCAAGGTAAGTAAAAAATCCGACTATTATGCACTTGCGGTAACTATGGTAGTGATGCTATCAAGAAAATCTCCAGAAGATTTATATGAAGGATTAGAATTTAAATGGCAAGAGCATATTGATGTTAGTAATGGATTTTATAATTTACTTTATTCCATGTTAGAATATCATGAGGAGTACAGAATTTCTTCTAGCGAAGAAATAGAAAGTACTATTGATAATATTTTAAATAATAAAAATGAAAATATTGTGAAAAAAACTCCTCAGAAGATAAAAGACATAAATATTAAACCACAAAAAACAATAGATAATACAGAAGTATTTTCTTTAAAAGAAAAAGTAATGGATTTGATAGAGTTAGCTAAAGATAAAAAATGGACTGAAATAAAGTATTTGTTAAAAACTGGTTCTGATGTAAATATTCTTGGAAAATTTAATGAAAATTTATTGTTTTATTCAGTAGATCAAAATAATATTAAATATATAAATTATTTATTAGAATCAAAAATTAATATCAATAATCAAAATATTAATGGCCAAACCGTTTTAAATTTTGCCCTTCAAGAAAAAAAATATGAGATCATAAATATTTTATTAGATTACAGAATAAATTTTAGCTTAAAAGATAGTAACAATAAAACCGCTTTGATGTTTGCTGCAACTACTAATTTAGAAATATTTAAAACAATATTTATTAAAACACCAACAAATATTGTTAAGCAAAAAGATAAAAAAGGAGATAGCGTTTTGTTCTATGCATATAATAATAAAAATTATGATATAGTAAAATATTTGTTGTATCATAATTATGATGTAAACGAAAAAGATAGAATAGGAGAAACAATATTAATAAAAGTATCAAGAATAGGTAATGCTTTTCTTTTAAATGATATTTTAAAATTTAATTTAGAAATAGAAATAAAGGATTTAGAATCAGAAACAGCTCTTTTTAACGCAATAAAACATAAGCATTATAATATATTTAAAGCTTTAGTGGAATATGGAGCTAATATAAACACTCAAGATGAATTTAAATGGACTCCTTTAATGAAAGCAATAAGTTATGGAGAGATTAGTATAATAAGCTATATACTTGAAAATGGAGGAGACATAAGTATTAAAAATTCTAATAATGATAATGCAATAAATATTGCAAAATATAAAGAAAATGAAAGAATTATTGAATTATTGAGGCAATATGAATAAAATAATTTGTCCTAATTGTGGAATGGAAAATTTAATAAATGATGAAAACTGTAAGCAGTGTAATTCTAATTTATTATTAAATAATAAATATCATCTAACTGAAATTATGGGAGAAAATATAAGTACTACCTATAAAGGAATAGATAAAGAGCAAAAATTTGTTGTATTAAAAGAACTTTCTTTTAGAGGACTAGATAAATGGAAATCAGAAGAATTATTTAAAAGAGAAATATCTGTGTTATCAAAATTAAATCATAGTCAAATACCTGATTTCTTAGATAGTTTTTATATAGGAAAAGGAAGAAATTTAAGACTTTATTTGGTAATGGAAAATATTGAAGGCGAGAATTTAAAACAAAAATTAGAGAAAAGTCGTTTTGATACCACAAAAGTTTTAAAAATTATGAAAGAAATAGCTAGTATTTTAAAATATTTACATAGTTTTACCCCTCCTATTATTCATAGAGATATAAAACCCTCAAATATTATAGAAAGTAATACAGGTAAACTAACATTAATTGATTTTGGTTCAGTTAATACAGTTATACAAAAAAATGGTGGTGAAACTATGGCGGGTACCATTGGTTATATGGCACCTGAACAAATTTTAGGTATTTCAAACAAACAATCAGATTATTATTCTTTGGGAGTAACAGGGATAGTTTTACTAACAGGGAAAGAGCCTGAAGAAATGATAGAGGGAATTAAGCTAAACTGGAAAAAGCATATTAAATTAGAAGTTGAATTAGAATTATTTTTTGATTACTTGTTAAAAGATGATTTTAAATTAAGAATTTCATCAGCACAAGAAATAATTGATATAATTGATAAACTTTTAGAAGATAAAAATGATAATGAGCTTTTAGAATATAAAAATGATAAGAGTAGTGAGAGCCTTAAAGCATCATTAAAAAAAGGAAAAAGAAAAAAAACAAAACTAATTATCAAAGTTATAATGGTGATTTTAATTATTGCTTTAGCTTTATTTATAGTTATTGAAACAGATTTTACTGATACTATAAAAATACTTTTAAAAATATTTGCTTTTCTTATAAGTCTTGTCGTGATTCTGTACTTTTTATTAAAAGGCATGGCTAATGACTCTAAATACAAGTCTTGATTTGTTATTTATGGTAAATTTAGGTAAAAGCATGTCTAAATATATAAAACAAGAAGAAATTGCTTCATTACTACTTGAAAAGATAAAAAACGGAGTTTATTTAAATTATAATGCTAAAAATCACTCTCTTTATGAATATAAAGAGTTAAAAAAACAAAATATAATACGATTACCTCTTATATGGCATTCAATTCCTGAAAGATTAACAGACTTAGACAATATAAAAACTTGCAATACTGAATATTTAATAGTTTTAATTACAACAGGACAAGCCTCTATAGGAATATTTAAAGATAAAGAGAATTTAGAACATAAAGTTATAAGAAAATATATGGTTAGAAAGAAACAAGGAAAAAGCCAAATAAAATATTTAAAAACTAAAGGAAAATCAAGAGCTGGCTCTAGAGTAAGGCTAAATAATTCTTTATTGTTTTTTGAAGAAATCAATGAATACCTTAATAAATGGAATGATAATTATGATATTTGTAGAGTTTTATATTTTGTGCCTAAATCTTTGATTAATTTATGGTTTAACTCTAATATTACTCCATTTTTTGACAAAAATGATAATAGATTAATAAAAATTCCCTATAATTTAGATACTCCAAGCTATGAATTACTAAAAAAAGTAGGAAAATATGCTTATGATGGAGAGATTTTAACTTAATATGCTTGTAAATAATTTTTATTTTTGTTATTGTATTGCAACTATATTAAGGAGTAAAATATGTCTAAAGATTTAAAATTTAAACTAACACTAGAAGATATTGAAAAATTACCTAAAACTGACTTACACCTTCATTTAGATGGCTCTTTAAGGCTAGAAACGATACTTGATCTGGCTGAAAAAAACAATATTAATATTGGAGTAAATAACAAAGAAGATTTAGCTAAATTAATACATATGGGAGAAACATGTGATTCTCTTGAGCAATACCTAGAGGCATTTAAAATAACTTTGGCTGTATTACAAACAAGAGAATCTCTTTATAGAGCAGCCTATGAATTAGCAGAAGATGTTGCTAAAGAAAATGTTAAATATATGGAAGTTAGATATGCTCCTATTTTACACAGAGAGAAAGGATTAAACTTAACTGAAATAATAGAGGCTGTTTTACATGGTTTAGCAGATGGAAAACGAGATTTTGGAGTTGATAGTGGTGTTATTTTAAGTGGAATTAGAAATATTTCAACAGAATATTCTTTAAGACTTGCAGAATTAGCTGTTGCATATAAAAATTTTGGTGTTGTTGGCTTTGATTTAGCTGGAGCAGAAGCAAATTATCCCGCAAAAAATCATCAAGAAGCATTTAAATTAATTAGATTCAACAATATTAATTCAACCTGTCATGCCGGCGAGGCTTATGGTCCAGAATCTATACATCAGGCTCTTCATATTATTGGAGCCCATAGAATAGGCCATGGAACAAGACTTAGAGAAGATGGAAACTTGCTTAATTATGTAAATGATCATAGAGTACCTTTAGAAGTTTGTATTAAATCTAATGTTCAAACTCAAGCAGTTAAAGATATTAAAACACATCCAGTTCGATTTTATTTTGACTTTGGTATAAGAATTACTGCAAATACAGACAACAGATTAATTACTGACACAACTGTAAGTGATGAGTTATTTTTACTTCACAACACTTTCAAATTTAGTATTGATGAGTTAAGAGAGGTTATCATTAATGGCTTTAAGTCTGCATTTATGCCTTATAGAAAAAAACAGGAGCTACTTGCAAATTCTTTAAAAGAGTTAGACGAAATAATTGGTGATATTAAAAAATCTAGAAATAAAAAATCTAAAAAGTCTAAATAAAAATAACTAGGTATTAAATTATGAAGCTCTACCAAAAGGGTGATGAAAATAGGCTTGATTTAATTAATAAAAAGTTAGTTAGTTCTGTTTTTGATATATTTTCTCCACTTGAAAGGTATCACAATTATAAAATAACAGGACTTAGAAAAATCCCACATAATACGGGATTCATAGTAATAAGTAATCATTCTTTTTTAGCCTATGATATGCTCTTTTTTATGAAAACATATTACAAGCGAACAGGTAAACTAATAAGAGGAGTGACAGACCACTCAATATTTAAAATTCCTATTTTAAGAGATTTCTTTTTAAAACTTGGAATACTTGATGGAACAATGGAAAATAGTTCTAAAATTTTAAATAACAATTATGGTTTAATTATTTACCCTGGTGGAGCTAACGAAGCCATGAAACCAAGTAACGAAAAATATCAACTGCGTTGGCAAGGTAGGTATGGTTTTATTAAACTTGCAATGAATAACAATGTTCCTATTATTCCGATTATATCTAATGGAAATGACGATATTTTTAAAATTTACTTTGATGGATATAATTTGGAATTTAAAGAAATTCCATTACCGGTTTTCCGAGGTATAAAAAAAAGTTCCATTACTCACACTGTAAAAGCGCCTATATATTTAGAAAATAATTTTAATAATGAAATAGAAAAAAAGATATATATTAGAAAAACTCAGCGAAAGCTTATTAATATTTTTGAAAAAGAATTGAATACTAATTTGTAATTTAAGAAAATTTCATGTAATTAACATCCAAAGCAATATTACACTGTAAAATCAATCATAAAATAAGTTTATTTATAAAATGCCACTAGTGCTAAATAAGATTTTCTAATACTGTTTGATAAAAAAATTAAAAAAAATCATTTACTCTTGACACATTAGCTTAAGTTTTGTAAACTATGCTTTTTAATTAGGAGTCAAAAGATGGGAAAAGATAAGCCAGTAATAGTTTGGACAAAAACAGATGAAGCACCATTATTAGCAACTTATTCGCTTTTACCTATAGTAAAAGCATTTACAAAGTTTGCTGGAGTAGATGTTGAATTAAGAGATATCTCTTTAGCTGGAAGAGTTCTTGCAAATTTTTCTGATTATTTAACTGAAGAACAAAAAGTAAGTGATGATTTAGCCTATTTAGGTGAATTAGTAAAAAAAGAAGAAGCAAATATTATAAAATTACCAAATATTTCAGCATCTGTTCCTCAGTTAAAGGAAACTATAGCTGAATTAAAATCTAAAGGTTATGATCTTCCTGATTATCCTGAAGAACCTAAAACTGATGAAGAAAAAGAATTAATAAAAAGATATGCTGTTTGTTTAGGTAGTGCGGCTAATCCCGTATTAAGAGAAGGTAATTCCGATAGAAGAGCTGCCGTTGCTGTTAAAAAGTTTGCCCAAAAGCATCCTAAAAAATTAAGAGCATTTAATGAAAACGCAAAAGTTAAAGTTTCACACATGAGTGAGGGTGATTTTTATGAAAATGAGCAATCTATAATTAAATCGGGTACAGGAAAGGTAAGAATAGAACTTAATGATAAATTATTGAAAGAAATAGATGCACTTGATAAAGAAATATTAGATGGTACATTTATGAGCGTTAAAGCTCTAAGAAAATTTTTGGCATCAACAGTAGAAGAAGCTAAAAAACTTGGTATTTTATGGTCTATTCACCTTAAAGCAACAATGATGAAGGTTTCTGACCCTGTTATGTTTGGTCATGCTGTTAGTGTATTTTTTAAAGATATTCTAGATAAATATACTGCTGAATTAGATAAGTTAGGATTTAATCCTATTTTAGGGATTGGAGATTTACTTAAAAAGCTTCAAAATTCAGATAAAAAAGATGAAATTGAAGCTGCTTTAAAAGAAAAAATTTTAAATGGTAGTCCAGATATTGCAATGGTTGATAGTGATAACTTAATTACAAACTTACATTTTTCTAATGATATTATTATTGACGCATCAATTCCCCCTGTAATTAGAGATGGTGGAAAGATGTGGGATAAAGATGGAAAAACTCAAGAAGCTTTAATTATTATTCCAGACAGATCTTATGCAACTATGTATAGTGAAATTGTTGAAGATATTAAAAAAAATGGTCAGCTTAATGCTGCAACCATGGGGCATGTATCTAATGTTGGCTTAATGGCTCAAAAAGCAGAAGAATATGGTAGTCATCCAACAACATTTATCCTAGAAGAGGCGGGTATTGTTAATGTAAAAGATAGCGATGGTACTATTTTAATGAGCTTTGATGTTGAAAAAGGTGATATTTGGAGAATGAGCCGTGCTAAAGATATTCCTGTTAAAGATTGGGTAAGATTAGCACATGAAAGAGCTTCACTAACTGGAGACCCTATTGTTTTCTGGTTAGACTCATTTAGAGCTCATGATGCTAATATTATTAAACAAGTTGTTAGATATTTACCTGAATTTCTTGCTAAAAAAGAAGTTGAATATCACATTATGGCTCCACAACAAGCAATGAGATTCACTTTAAAAAGAACAAGAAAAGGATTAAATACTATATCTGTATCAGGTAATGTTATAAGAGATTTTTTAACTGATTTATTTCCTATTTTAGAACTTGGAACAAGTGCTAAAATGATGAGTATAGTACCATTGCTTGCTGGTGGTGGATTATTTGAAACAGGTGCAGGTGGAAGTGCCCCTAAACATATTCAACAGTTTTTAAAAGAAGGACATTTAAGATGGGATAGTTTAGGTGAATTTTTAGCTCTTGCAGAGTCATTAAGAATGATAAATAAAAAAACTCCTAGCACAAAACTTACAGAAATTGTAAATGCAATAGATAAAGCAAATGAAGCATATTTAGATAACAATAAAGCTCCTGGAAGAAAAGTTCACCAACCAGGTAATAAAGCAAGTCATTATTATTTTGCAATGTATTGGGCAGATGCTTTAGCAAATAGTAAAGATAAAGAATTATCTGATAAATTTACTCCTATTTCTAAATCTTTAAATGAAAATGAAGAAAAAATTATGGAAGAGTTAATGGCAGTAGAAGGAAACCCACAAGATATTAATGGTTACTATCTTCCAAATGATGACAAAGCATTTAAAGGTATGAGAGCATCAAAAACATTAAATAATATTATTGACAACATCTAATTTCTTTTCATAAATATACTAAGTTCTTAAAACTAGAAATATATCAAAAAACTATTAAATAAAAAGATTTATTGTTTAGTTATGAATATAATTTTCCTTTCCATAACCCCAAAATGGGTTTATTGCAAGGTTCTCTCAACCTGCTAAAAGCAGTTTTCGTTCAATTAAAGAAAATGTTGCATAATTGAAATTATGCGTTATAATAATAGTAATAGGACATTTATTCCTAGTATTATCCTTGGAGGCAAGATGAATGAATATTCACTACTAGACCCTAAAACAGATTTTATTTTTAAACTTATTTTTGGTAATGAAAATCATCCCGAAATATTAATATCATTTTTAAATGCTGTAATAAAACCCATAAATAAAATAACATCTGTAAAAATAGATAATACAGATTTAGAAAAAAAACATATAGAAGATAAGTTTTCTCGTTTAGATATAAAAGCCACCACTTCTAGTAATGAAATAGTAAATATAGAAATACAACTCAAAGATGAAAAAAATATGATAAAAAGGTCTTTATATTATTTAAGTAAGATGTATGTTAATCA
>JAMOQH010000111.1 GCA_027064085.1 bacterium
CTTGTACTACCATTGGAGCAGCCTGTATGGATACTGGAGTTTGTGATGGAAATAACTGTTTTAAAAAATGTACTGCGGATAATGATAGTTCTTGTGGTAGAGATGATTTAGTGTGTGAAGATCATGATGATGGAGCAGGACCATTGTGTGTTAAAAAATGTTATTCTAATTCCGATTGCAATAGTAATTATTGTGTAGCAGGACATTGTGAACTTCACTATATGAACTGTAATTTAAATGATGCCCTAGATGATGGCTGTGCTTATGGAGAATTTTGTACTACAAATAATGGGCAAGAATTATGTTACCCTAATGGAGATGGAGCTATTGGCTCTACCTGCGAGTGGACTGGCGACTGTATTGAAGGAGCTGCTTGTATAGGTAATAGTACAAATGGACATAAATGTACTGAAGTTTGTAAATGGTCTGATGACTGTAGCGATAGCAATGATCATTGCTATGCTTTTACTCTTGACAATGGCCAAAGACAATACAGATATGAAAGTGACGATATTTATGGATATTGTGATTAAAGGCTTTTAATTATAGTAAAATCCTTTGAATCTAAATTCTCATTTGAAATAAGAAACAACTTATCTTTGTTTAAATAAGGAATTAAAAGTTTGATGTTTTTAATATTACTATCAAAAATAGCAATAATTTCGCCCATATTAATCCATTTGGAAGTAATGTTTCTGATGTTGTTTGAATTAACATTCATAATTATAGTTGTTTTATTTTTACCTATAGGAAAATTTAAACTTTCTAATTTTTTAACCGTAGGAGCAATACTATTCAAACCTCTATTAGTAATATAAACAATAAATGCTCCATTTTTATATAAATTATTTACAAAATCAATAGATTCACCAATTGCGATATCAGCACTTAAAGTATTGGCTGAATTATAATTTTCTTCTAGATATTTTTTAAAATTATCTTTTTGTTTCTTACTAATCTTCAAGTTAGATATATCATTTAATATATCATTTAGTTTTAAGTTTACAAAATCTTTCTCCTTAAAGTATTTTTTAATTGCTCTTGACCTATGTTTTTTTAGGTAATTATTAAAAAGCAACTCATACCTTGTAGTACTGTTTAATAAAACATTATCTAAATTAAACACAACAAAAGAAGTTTTATCTTGCTTGTTATTATTTGTAATCTCATCATTTATTTTTTTAAATGAATTTTGATTATTGGCAAATATACTAACTGAAAACAACATAATCATAAAAATCCTAAACATTTTAACTCCTAAAAATACTTTTGAATTATAATATATTAATATAATTAAAGCAAAAATTTTTTAATAATGTTTTTACATTGATAAAATTGACACAAAAAGATTATGATTAATTAATGGATTTAATTTTTTAGAACCCACTTAAAGAATGATGTTTTTTACCACTTGCATCATAACAAGATCCCGTACCACATGAAGAACTAAAAGTACTAGCTGTACTACAAGATTTTTTCATTACTGATTCACAAACCTTTTTCCCTTTTTTTCTATCAGAAAAACTATCTCCTTTTACACATACATACATAGTATTGTTACCATCTTTCTAGCCACTTCCACTCATGCACTTACTAAATGCAGGTGTTGAAAATACAAACATACTTACTGACAATACCAAAAAAATTGCACTTAAACGCTTCATAAAATACCTCTATAAAAATTAATGATATAGTATTTTACATTAAAACAAGCTTCTAAAGAAGATTTTTTACTTTGTTTAGAACTAAAAGATTTAGAGGATATTTCTTTATACTCAGATTTTGAAGAATGAGATGGAGTTTGAGGTAAAGAACTTGAACTAAACAAAAGGTATATTACCGCGAAGAACACCATAATAAGAATGACTAAAGATATCATTACAAATTTTTTAAAACTTTTGTTTCTCTCTCAAATAATTCAACTAATTTCCAATTTTTGATATTGTTTATTACTAATTCTTTAATAACGACATTCTTATTATTTATGATATCAAGTGCTAAATAAGTATTAGACTCATTAGATATATTAAATTCTTTAATAACTTGATATTTATTATTTATCAAATTCATAAGTAACCTCTATTGATTACATTGATTATATGGATTATTATGTTTATAGTAAAGTAAAAGTGAATATAGCATATAAAAAGATGTCTAATTGAATATATTTTTATGGAGTTATTATGTTTTATAGATATATTGTTATGTTTTTTATTGCTTTTAGCTTGTTTTCTAAAGGTTTTATTGTTCAAAAACCTATAATATTTTTAACAAAACCACAAAAATCTAAATATGAATTACCTGTTAAAGTACAAAATTTAATTAAAATCAATAAAAGTAGTAATAATTTTTTAGATAATCTTAATTATAAAGCAAGAAAGAAATTAGTCAGTTATGCTCTTAGATTTAATAACACAAAAGGTAAAAGAAGCAGAAACTTTAGAAATGATTGTTCTGGTTTTACAAGAAAAGTTTATTCTAAATTTAATATTGAGTTATTTAGATTGCCAAGACATGAGTTAAAGTCTATTAATGGAAAATGGTTAAATGGAGTTGAGTTGATATGGAAATATTGTAAGAAACATGGTAAAGTATTTATAAGAA
This sequence comes from bacterium, assembly GCA_027064085.1. Lineage (GTDB taxonomy): Bacteria > UBP6 > JAFGXH01 > JAFGXH01 > JAFGXH01 > JAMOQH01. The sequence continues at coordinate 2,605 of JAMOQH010000111.1, forward strand.
AAACTCCAAAAACAGGTGATATTGTTTTTTTTGATAATACCCACGATAGAAATAAAAATGGAAGCTATGATGATTATTTTACTCATGTAGGAATTGTTGTTAAAGTAGATAAAGACAAAACCATTCATTATATTCACAAGGCAACAAGTGGAGTAAAAATTTCTAAATTAAATATGAAATATAAAAACAAACGAAAATATGGTAAAAAGGAAATCAATTCATATTTAAGAAGAAGGGGAAAATATAGATTAAGTGGACAATTACTAAGAGGATTTGGTTCTATATTTTCAACATCTAGTACCCCCCGTAAGGATAAGTCGCTGGCTTACTCTCCAAGAAAGCAACAAAGTAAGGATAAGTCGCTGGCTTATCCTCCAAGAAAGCAACACAGTAAGGATAAGTCGGAGACTTATCCTCCAAGAAAGCAACAAAGTAAGGATAAGTCGCTGGCTTATCCTCCAAGAAAACAACACAGTAAGGATAAGTCGCTGGCTTATCCTCCAAGAAAGCAACAAAGTAAGGATAAGTCGCTGGCTTATCCTCCAAGGAAGCAACACAGTAAGGATAAGTCGGAGACTTATCCTCCAAGAAAGTCAAAATCCAATCCTATCATGAACTCAAGTAGGCCTTATCCTCCTGTTCAAATTATTCCTAAAAAATATAGAAAACAAATTGTAAAGCAGGCTATTTCATATATAGGTAAAAGTATAAAAAAAGAAGATTTCGCCAGAAAAGTATATTCCGATTTAGGATTTAATATATTAGACAAAGAATTTAATAATGAAGAATATATTGAAAGAGCTATTTTTTGGACTTTTAAAAAAAATGGAAGGCTGTTTAGTGCTACGAAACCTAAAATCGGAGATTTAATATTTTTTGATAAATTAAATGGAAAAAACTTATTTTTAAATATTGCAATAATTGAAAAGATAAATAAAAATCAAATAACATTTATACATTCTTTAGATGGATTAGTTAAAAGGGGATTTCTAAATAGTAAATATTGGAAACTAAACAAAAAAGACAAAAAAATTATAAATAGTTACTTCATTAAAAATAAAAACAGCAGACGAAAATTAGCATCAGATTTTTTTAGAAGATTTGGCTCTATGTTTTCAAAATAAAGAAATTAAAATTTAAAGCCAATATTTAAACTAGAGTTTAGGTTATGTTCTTTTAAGACCATTTTATAGTTGTATGTAAATGCTATGGAAATAGTAAAAATATTTTTAAGTTTTGTTTTTGACATAAAAAATAATGTCTCAAAACCTAAATATCCTCCATAATCAATAAAACTATGTTTATTCCCTTCATAATTCATTTCAAAATCAGGAGATGCATTTTCTTCATTAAAACCCATTTTACTTGTTTCTTTATAAAAATTACCACCACCATAAAAAGTCATATAAATTCTATTTTTTAAATGCATCAAATATCCAAGTCCAAGGTATAAATCAAGATATGTTTTTTCCTGTTTTAAAAAATTTTGATACTCATTAGAGTCTGAAAATTTTAATTTAATAAAAGTATCCAAAAAAAGAGAACTTTTCATAATTAAAGTTACTTTAGGAGCTAACTTATATTCTCCATCGTATTCTTCAGGATTAGTATTTAGAACTTTTTCTTTAACTTCTTTAAAAAAGAAAAATCTGTATCCAAGTGTAGGTAAAAAACTAAAATTATGCCTGTTGATTGTATCTTTTCCATATTTTAATCCAAATCCAAGTGATATGTCATTTGTAAAAGTATTAGATGAAAAAAGGTTTAGGGAAATTACAAAAAACAGTAAAAAAATAATATAAAATTTATTAATTACATTCATTAAACTCTCCACTTATTAAAGAAAATCTTCTTTTTAATATAGAACAAACATTATTAATTTGTGCTTGTGTAACATCAGTTTCTTGTTTTAGTGTTTTTATGAAACAATTTCCAGGCGTAGCCATAGTAATATTGTTCATTTTATCACTAAATACCTGATAAAGACAAGCGTATGATTTTAGCAGATATTTGTCAAAGTTTTCAATATTAACTGTTTTTTGTGCTTCCCACATTGAAGATGCCCAAATTGTTCCAGCCCAATAATAAGATTTGCCTTGAGCTTCATCCTGACATGTCTGAGGATTTAAGCTTGTCAAAAGCATATCAGTAGTAAGTTGTCTATTATTTTCTAAACTTCTATCTGCAATTATAGTACTGTCTACTCCTATTTCATGCTTAGTTATAGATAAATAGAATAATTCTGCACTTCCAGTTTTTCTTGATGCCCAATAATCAGAAAAGCCTTCATTCATTGCTGATTTATAAAACTCATTATGTACATCTTTACAGTTTTTAGCAAGGCTATCATAAAAGATATCATCGTCTTCAAGCACTCCTTGTGCCGTATAAGCAAAAATAGAATGAGCAAATTCATGAGTAATAACCATAGGGTTTGAAACAAGGGCCAGATGTTTTAATTTATCTTGTTTTAAAAATGCTAAACAATTTAATAAAGGGTAATACATTGCATTATCTTTCATATCTTCTTTTTCGTTAGCCTGATTAGGCATTTCAAGTTTTAGTTCATAAAAAATTTTAATTTGACCATAAGGAGCACCATTAGCTCCTATATCCATGTTTAACCCATTGTTAATAAAAAAATCAATAGCTTGTCTTAAGTTATACTGAAGAGTTAATAATATGCTATCTTCTAAGGTATAGGGGATAATAGTATCATCTTCTATTGTATATCTAATATTAGGAGAAACACCTTCATCTTTATATGTTACATCATTTAGTTCTTTAACAGTAGCTGTTGTTTCATCAAGTTCATCACCTGCTTCGAGATACATTCCAATTCTGGCTTTTGATAAAAACTTAAACCTTTCTGATTCAAATTCAGATAAAGATTTAATTCCTTTTACTTCAACTTTTTCATAACTTACTTTTTTGGTATTTATATCAACAGTTAAAATTTCTTCATATTTGGGAATATCTTCACCACAACTATAAAAGAAGATTAATACCGATAAAAAAACAAAATATTTCATATACTCTCCTTAATTTAACTAAATAAAAGTATCATTATTTGGAAAAAATGTCAAAATTATCTAAAACAATTGATTTTATTGCTTATAATCAGCTATAAATTATCCTTTGGGGATATATGAAATACTGTAAAAATATAAAAAAAGACTTAAATAATTATTTAAAAAATAAAAAATATTCTAAAATTTTTGTATTAGTAGATGAAAACACATTAAAATATTGCTTAAGTTTACTTGGTTTAAAATTTAAATATCAAATAATTAAAATATCAGGTGGAGAAAATAATAAAAATATAAAAACAGTAACTACTATTTGGCAAGAATTATTAGTAAATAATGCAGATAGAAACTCATTACTTATAAATTTAGGAGGTGGAATTATATCCGATTTGGGAGGATTTTCAGCTTCAACATATAAAAGAGGAATTGATTTCATTAATATACCAACAACAACCCTTTCTCTTGTAGATGCAACAATTGGAGGTAAAACAGGTTTTAATTTAGACAATAAAAAGAATATGATAGGGGCATTTTCAGAGCCTAAAGAAATATTTATTGACATTGATTTTCTTAAAACTTTACCAGAAAGAGAATATTTAAACGGTATAGCAGAAGCATTAAAACATGGATTGTTATTTGATATGGAATATTTTAATAAGATGATTGAATTTATTAATCAGAGGGAACAATTACTTAATATGGTTAAAACTTCTATTAAATTCAAAAAAGATATTGTAGAGCAAGATTTTAAAGAAACTGGTGTTAGAAAAATACTTAATTTAGGGCATACAGTCGGACATGGCTTAGAAAGTTATTTTCTTAATAAAAATACAGAACTTAAACACGGAGAAGCAGTAATTATGGGCTTAATTACTATGTTATATCTATCTAATAAAAAATTTGATTTTGATAATTCTCTCCAAAATAGAATAATAACTGATTTAAAAAGAATTTATACATTAAACATATACAAAGAATTTAGCAATAAAGAAGTTATAAATCATATTTTGAATGATAAAAAAAACAATGATAACAAAATACTAATGGTTTTACTAAAAGATGTAAATAAACCTGTGTTTGATATTGAAGTTACAGAAAATGAATTAAATGATAGTTTAAATTATTTAAAATTTATATTGTAAACTTCCCCATACTCTCATTGTTGTTTGGGGATATAAAACTTCTCTTCCTGCATCATAATATCTTTGATTTAAAATATTATCTATTTTTAGTGAAACATTAAATCCTTTAATAAATACATCTTCAGCCCATACAGACATATTTAGTACAAAGTAAGGGTCGGAAGATAAAGTTTTGTCTTCTGATGGATTATATTCATTTCCTGTTTCTTTGAAGTTTTTCTTAGGAACAAGTTTATCACTTGTATATCTTCCTGTTAAATTGAAGTTATATTTTTTGAATAATTTGTAATTGATTGAAAATAAACCATAATATTCCTGTCCGTATTCAAGTCTTTCAAAGGTATCATTAACATTTTTTTCAGCTTTATTATATCCACCTCTTACTGTGAAATATAATTCAGGCATAACCGTTAGCTTGGAATATAATTCTACCCCTGTTGTTCTGTATTCATTTTTATTCGCTTGCTGATTATATTCTTTCCCAGCTGTTGGTTGCTGTGTTGCAGGGAATTTAGCTTCAGCATCAAGATCACCTGTTCTTTTTTTATAACTAATTACATTATCAATTCCTGTTCTGAAATATGTTAACTCAATATCCAGAAATCCTCTTTTATTATAACCAATTTGGGCTTCAATTGAATTTGATGTTTCAGGCTCCAAAGTTGGATTTCCATAATACGCATCTTTTCTGAAGTAATATAATTCATGTAATGAAGGGGCTTTAAAACCCTGCCCCCAAATGGCTTTAAAGAAAAAATCTCCAGGAGTTACAACCAAGGATGCCTTTGGTGAAAACTGAGCCTTGTAAATTGAGTTTTTATCATACCTTGCACCACCAACTATTGAAATCATTTTAAGTAAATTTACTTCAGCCTGCAAAAAAGCACCCATATTATTTTGTGTATATTTAGGAACATCAATATTACTTGCTTTGAATACTTCAGGATAATACCATCTTGTTGTTTTCAGATGTTCATAATCAAATCCTACAAGCAATGTTGTATTTATTGGTTTAATTCCTATCGTTGTATAAATTTTACCTTCATATCTGTCATCTTGAGCAGCCATTTTCCTTATATATCTTCCACCGCATTTAATTTCTTTTTCATAAATAGTGTTACCATCTCTATCTACTAATGGATTACCATCTGAGCCGACTACGGGGATGGGATTATTATCTGAATCAACTTTATTTACTAGTTCACAATCTGAATTTGCATTATCATAGGGTTTTTTCTCATATTGAGCACCATCTGCAAATTTATATCTATCATGGCTTAATGTAACATCTAAAGAAAGAGATAGGGTATCATTATTAATTAACTCATTGTCATATTTTAAAGAATTATAAAATCTGTCTGTAACAAGCCTTGTATCATCTCCTCCTACTGAAAATGTTGTAATTGGAGCATAAGGGTCGTATCTGTTGTAATATGATGAAATATTAAAGTCCCATAATTTTAATTTACCCAAAAAGGTATATGAATTTTGACTCATACCATTAATGGTAACATCTTTCCCTGCTACATCAGACCATTCTTTAATAACCATGTCGCTTGAAGTATCTTCTTTGTAGGTCATAATAGAACCAAGTATTGAAACATTTTTGTTGATATTTTTAACAACTCTTGTATGAGTTGAAAATGTATTATGTGTACCTGTTGTAATTGTCAGACTATTATTACTATTATAATTTTTGGTAACAATATTTATAACTCCTAACAAAGCATTGGCACCCCAGATTGATGACCCCGGACCTTTCTGAATCTCTATTTTCTGTACATCTTCCAGAGATATTAATCCATTTGAAATAATATTTCTGTAGAACTGAGTAAAGCTCATATTGTGCCCATCAATAAAAACAAGTAAATATTTACCATAAGTTGTTCTATCATTAATACCTCTTAGACCAACATCGGGCCATGAACCATTGTCATTAACATCGAAACCATTATCTCTTAATATTTCGGTTAGTGAATGGTATCCTTTTTCCTTTATATCTCTATGGGTAACAACTGAAATATTTGCAGGGGCAGAAGCTCTTGATTGAGCATATTTAGATGCTGTAACAACTTTTTCTTCTTCTTCATCTTCAATAAAAACAGCAAACTCATCATCAATAACTTCTTCAGAGTTTTCATTGTCTGAGTTTTCATCTGCCAAAATATTTTTATTTTGTTTTTTATCAATTTCAATGATATCAACATATTGTGGGTTTTCTTTACCAGCAAAGCCTTTTATTGATTTGTTTTCAATATCAACTACTTCTATATAGTAAACAACTCCAACTTTACCCATTTCGTCAGGTGTGATTTTACTAGTGTAGAATCCTTCTTTAGGATTCATTTCTTTTTCGGACCACTTCTTATCATTAATATTTTTATAGTGTAAAATTACATAGTTTACTTTATGTGTATTCAAAATATTTGCTTTTATTTCTATATTATGCCCTTGTTTTACCCTTATCACTTTTGTGT
>JAMOQH010000112.1 GCA_027064085.1 bacterium
GGAGTAGATTCAGGAATTTCAATATCAATTGAGCCTTCTGTGGTATCCTCTTCAGGAGTAGATTCAGGAATTTCAATATCAATTGAGCCTTCTGTGGTGTCCTCTTCAGGAATAGATTCAGGAATTTCAATATCAATTGAGCCTTCTGTGGTGTCCTCTTCAGGAGTAGATTCAGGAATTTCAATATCAATTGAGCCTTCTGTAGTATCCTCTTCAGGAGTAGATTCAGGAATTTCAATATCAATTGAGCCTTCTATGGTGTCCTCTTCAGGAGTAGATTCAGGAATTTCAATATCAATTGAGCCTTCTGTGGTGTCCTCTTCAGGAGTAGATTCAGGAATTTCAATATCAATTGAGCCTTCTGTGGTGTCCTCTTCAGGAGTAGATTCAGGAATTTCTGTTTTAAGCGCCACATCTTGTTCTTTTAACGATTTATTCATTATAACTTCAGAAATAGGATTATTTATAGTTGATGATTGTTTCTTATATAAAATATATTCTTCTAAATATTTCTTTGAAAAATTAGATACTATCTCAAAAGAAGCAAAATCATCAACAGTAAAATCAATATTATTATTATCTATTATAAAGAGACCAATCCAGCGTTCTTTTATAAAAATAGGAAAAAGTAAAATATTTTCAGGAAAAGAAATCGTATAAAATTTATTTAATTCATTATGAAACATATCCAACACTTTATTTATTTTTGCTCTATGGACTAAATAATACTTTTTATTTACATATATCTCATCTAAATAACTAATTTCATCAATAGGTAACTCTAAATTTATTTTAGATGTTATCTTTCTATCCATAAATAGATATTTTACTAATTTTAAGTTAGCTCCAGCCTTTCCCCAAAAAGAAACTAATTTATATTTAGACACTAAAAATGATAATAATGTATCTATTATTAATTCTTTATCCTCTATTGAATGGGAAAGTTTTTTTTCTAATAATTCTAAATCATCAATTTCTTCATATACAACATCAAAGAAAACATTCTTTTCTAAATTTTTAAAGCTATCAATGGTAATAGGTTTATCAACGATATCTTCTTTTATTTCTACTAAATCTTCAACATCAGATTTTATAGAAGTTGATATTTGCTCTAAATTATCACTTTCATTTTTATCTTCAATATTTTCTTCCATATCGTCTTCTTTAATTACTTTAAAATTAAGATAAGTATTAAGTTCTTCAATAAAATGTTCTTGAAATCTATCTTCTAACTCAGAAACTTTTAATCTTACTTTAAGGTTTTCAAATATAACTTCAGGAATCACATTATAATAAATATTCATGTTAAATTCTTTTTTTATAAAATCTATGTTCTTTTCATTTATATCACTTTTTACAAAACAGTAAATATCATTTTCATTTTGAGAAATTGGTAAAATATTATATCTCATAACATTAGCAAGACCAAATTCTCTAATTAAGTGGAAATCAATTTCATAAATATCTTTTTTAAAAAAATTAGCATCATTTTTATAAGCATTCTCCAAAACTTCAATGAGCTTTTCAAGTGAAAGAAATTTTAATTCATAAATTATTGTATCTAGTGTACCATCTTTTATAACTTGATGTCTTAATGTTTTTTTTACTTCTCTATGTGTAAGAATTTCATTATTAAGCAAATAAGAACTAAAAAGTGTAATCATATTTTCTAAAACTCCTGAACAATGGAATATATTATATTAACTAATTTATTCAATAAAGGCAATGTTTTTTTGATTTAGAGAAAAAATTTATAAAATTATATACTATATCTTGAAATAATGTTGATTTTCTGCTATTTTCTTACTTTATTTAGTTACAGAAATTGTAGCTAAAAGTATTTTTAGTTTATTTGGGGGCGATATGATAGTTGCAGTAGGCTCTATTGCTTATGATACAATCAAAACTTGGATTGAGAAAAGATCTTATCTATTGGGTGGTTCCGCATCATACTTTTCTATTGCTGCTTCCAATTTTAGTAAAGTTGATATTGTTGCCGTTGTTGGTGAAGATTTTAAAAATAAAGACCTTGATTTATTTATCAATAAAAAAATTGGAATTGAAAATATAAAAAAGGAAAAAGGAAAAACTTTTCACTGGGAAGGAACTTACCCTCAAAATGGAGATGCCCAAACTCTAAAAACTGAATTAAATGTTTTTGAAAATTTTAATCCTAAAATTAACGATAATCTAAAAAATAAACCAATACTATTTTTAGGTAATATAGACCCAACTCTCCAATACAATGTTGTAGAACAAATGAATTCGCCTAAATGGGTAATATGCGATACAATGAATTATTGGATAGAAAAGAAAAAAGATGATTTATTAAAAACCATGTCAAAAGTAGATATTTTAATAATAAATGAAACAGAAATCAAGATGCTTTCAGAAGATAAAAACTTATTAAGAGCTGTTAAAAAAATAAAAAATATGGGACCTAAAATAGTTTTAGTAAAATATGGAGCAAGAGGAGCCGCTTTATTCTATCAAGACAAACACTTTGTAATTCCAGCAACACCTGTTGATAAAGTAATTGACCCCACGGGTGCTGGTGATACATTTGCTGGAGGTTTTATTGGTTATTTTGCATCTGCGGTAAAAGACAATGAAGTAACTTTTGAGATATTAAAAAAAGCAACTGTTTACGGAAATATCATGGCATCTTTTACAATTGAGGGATTTGGACTTGATAATCTTAGAAAAATAGATAATAATATGATTAATGAAAGATTTAAGAGTTTTAAAGATTTAGTTAGCTTTTAAATAAAATTTTAAATAAAATTTATAAATAGGAAATATAAGAATGATTAAGCTTTTAATTTTTGTTTTTACAATTAATATTTTTGGATTATCTTCAACTATTGATAGTATTTTTAAAAAAGAAAACTCTCAGAACTCTATTAATATAGTCAAAAAAAATAAAAAAGTTAAATCATTAATTGGAACATGGATAACAGACTCCCACATAACAATTGAAATAATAAGAGAAGGAAAATATTATATTGGGATAGTAAAATCTGACATTTATGATTCAACATCTACTTTCTTAAATGGTGAATCAATTTTAAGATTCAATAAGAATTTATTAGAAATAAATAAAGGAAGACTAAAAATACTAAATGAAAATAAATCTCATAAAGAGTGGATAGATACAAATTTTAAAATATCTAAGGATACTATATTTGATGGTTATAATTTATATAAAAAAATTCTTGATTCAAATATTAGAATAAAAAAGAAAAGAATTAATAAAAAAAACATACAACTAAGAGTTCAAGCAACTAAACAATTAAAAAGTAGTGACTGGAAACAACGCTTAGAAGGAGTAAGTACTATTGTTGATTTAAATGATTATACAACAATACCACAGTTAACACCTCTTTTATTTGATCAAAATGACTCAGTAAGAACAGCTACTTATTATTTATTAAAAAAATTTAATGAAGAAAATAGTATTGCTGGTTTATCACAACTTTTAAAAGATAGTAAAAAAATGTCAAATTCAAGAAAGAAAAGGATTAATAATGTATCCTTAGATGGAGTTTGGACAAATGATAATAATTCAATTCAAATATATTTAGGCACCGATAATGTTATAACAATAACTAATAATGGTAAGCTTGAAAAGGGACTATATATTTCAGATGGTGAAGACCAATTAGCTGTACAACTAGATAATGATTCAGAGCAAATTATGCTTAGATACAAAATAAAAGGAAACATAATTTCTTTGAAGTCATCAAAATATAAAAATAAACTTTTATTAAAAAAATTAAAATAATATTAAATCAGGAGAAAATATGATTGAAAGATTTCCAATGACAAAAGAAGGTTATGAAGCATTATTAAAAAAAAGAAATACACTTAAGGATGATGTATTACCACAAATTTTAAAAGAAGTTCAAATTGCAAGAGAACATGGAGACTTATCAGAAAATGCTGAATATAAATTTGGTAAGGAAGCACAAAGAAACACAGAAAGAAAAATAGGCGAAATTGCCTATAAATTAATTAACTCCGAAATAATTGATATTAAAACAATTCCGGAAGACGATGTTGTTATATTTGGTTCAACTGTTACTTTTATAAATAAAGAAACAAATGAAACTATTAAATATAAAATCGTAGGTGAAGATGAAGCCGACTTAGAACAAGGAAAGATTTCTTACTTAGCTCCTGTTGCAAAAAATGCTATAGGCAAAGAACCTGGAGATATAATTAAAGTACCTACCACAAGTGGAGTTATTGAGTATGAAATAGATGAAGTTGAATATATTTAATGCACAAAAACTTTTAAAGCAATATTTCAATTATGATGATTTTAGAGAAAATCAAAAATCAGTAATAAAAAATGTACTAAACACACAAGAAGATAGTCTTATTATTATGCCTACAGGTGGTGGAAAATCAATTCTATATACCATACCAGCATTACTTTATAATGGCCTAACTATCATAGTATCTCCACTAATTGCTTTAATGCAAGACCAAGTATTAAACTTGAAAACAAGAAGAATAAATGCGGAATACATCTCTTCGGAAGATAATAATTTTAATGAAATTAAAAGTAAAATTAAAGAAATAAAATTATTATTTATTTCACCAGAAAGGTTTACAAATAAAACTTTTTTTTTATGGTTAAAAACTTTAGATATAGATTTCATAGCATTAGATGAAGCCCATACTTTTACCGAATATGGGCTAAGCTTTAGAGCAAGTTATAGATTGTTTTTTGATAAATTAAATGAATTAAAAAAAAATAAGAATATTAAATTTATGGCACTTACAGCCACTGCATCTGAGTTTATTTATAATGATTTAACAAGTAATTATAAGTTTAAAAGAATTTTTAAATTTAATAGCTTTAGGAATAACTTAAATATTAAAATTAATTTATTTGAAACAGAAAAAGAAAAGGATTTAGTCTTATATTCTGTACTAAATGAAAAAAACACTAGTTTAATTTATACCATGACAAGAAGAAGTGCAGAAAAAATTTATTATAGAAGTGGTGAAAAATTTAAGAAATTAAGATATTATCATGCAAAGCTACCTTCTAACATTAAAAAAGACATATTGAAAGGCTTTATTGATAATAAAATCAAAATTATTGCATCAACAACTGCTTTTGGTATGGGAATTGATAAAAGTGATGTTAGATTTGTTTATCATAGTGAATTACCTAACTCTATAGAAGATTATGCTCAACAAATAGGAAGAGCAGGACGAGATGGAAAATTATCTGATGTTATTATGTATCTTTCAAAAGAAAACATAGAAATAAGAAAAAATATTATATATAATAATAAAGAAAATCTTGAAATTGAGTTAAAAAAGTTAAAAAATGGTAAAATTACAGAAAATGAAAGTATTAAAAATATTTTTTTAATTAGAAATTTAATAACTCCAATAGAATATCCTATTTTAGAGATAAATATACTTAGTGATTTAACATCATACCCATTTTTAATTAATTTATTAAAATTACTTAAAAATGAAAATAATATCAAAATAATATCTAAAAAACTAGATGTAGAACCATGGATAATAGAAGACAGCTTAAATTATCTTCAAAATAGAGGAAATATAGAGTATAAAATCAAAAAATACACTATAAATACATTTAACTATGAGGAAGAATTAAAATATTTGTACAAAGATGATGATATTAAAATTAAGAAATTTGAAGATATGATAGATTTTATAAATACTAAAGAGTGTAGGCATAAATGGCTAGCAAACTATTTTAATAATGAAATAGAAGATTGTAAAACCATTTGTGATAACTGCAGGAGAAAAAATGAAATATAATTATAAAATAAATTTAGCATCAGAATCTCAAAGAAGGATAGATTTTTTAACACAATTAAAACTAGAATTTAATCATTTTTCAGTAAATATAGATGAAACTCAATTAGAAAATGAAATCCCATTAAATTACTTAAAACGAATAGTAAATAACAAAATGTTGGGTGCAATTACAATATTGGGTGAGAAAGGGCGAGTCAACGGCTCGCCCTTACCCAATATTGTAATTGTTGCAGATACAATAGTAGTTTTAGGTAATACTATTTTACAGAAGCCTAAAAATAAAGAAGAAGCTAAAGAATTTTTGACTATGTTATCAAATAGATGGCATAATGTAATTACAGGATACAGTATTTCAGATGGAAAAGAGCTAAAATTATATAAATTTGTGACTACAGAAGTACTCTTTAAGAAGTTAACAGCAAAAGAAATAGATTTTTATCTATCAGATAATGAATATATGGGTAAAGCAGGAGCTTATGCAATTCAAGGTTTAGGAGCTTTTATGATTAAAAAATTCGTTGGGTCTTATTCTAATGTTGTTGGGCTTCCTATTATGGAACTATTTTCTGATTTACAAAAATTTAAAATTATTGAACTATAATCCATCTTTTCCAATTTTCAATTAAATTAATCATAAAATTAATACCATAAAATAAAGCATCTTCATTTAAGTCTAAATCTGGAGTATGTAATTCTTGAGGCTTTTCATTTTGAGCTCCCAAAAAGAAAAATACACCATTTATATCTCTTAAATACTCGGGGAAATCTTCTGCAAGCATTACAGGTTGCTCTCTTACTAATTCTGGTAAAAATTCAATATCTAAATCACTATTATAATAATTTTCTATACTCAACAGGAGATCAATATCATTAAACAAAGGTATTGCATCTCTTATAATTGTCAATTCAGCCTTAGCTCCATATAATTCTGCAAAATTTTCTACACTTTTCTCCATTTGTTTTATTACTAAGTGCCTTGTATTTTGTTCAAAATACCTAAGCATACCCTCTATTTCTAAATGAGAGCTAATAATATTTAATCTATCAGCACCTTTTATAGAGCCTACCGTTAAAACACTACTATCTTGTGCATCAATTTTTCTGGAAATAAAACTCTGTATATGGCTATACCACTCAGAAAATATCATAATTAAATCCTGAGATTTATGAGGATTAGCTCCATGACCACCATCACCTTTAAGCTTTATATTAAATGATAAAGTTCCTGCCCAAGCTTTACCTAATGCAGCCGAAACTAAACCCGTTTCTAAATCTGGCTTTACATGATAACCAAAAATATAATCAGGTTTACCATAAGCTTTATATAAGCCATTTTCAAGCATTAATTTAGCTCCACCAGCTCCTTCTTCTGCAGGTTGGAATATTAAAATTAAATTAACAGGAGGAGTTTTTTGAGAATAATAATCTGCAATAGCTAGTAAATTTGTCATATGAAAATCATGCCCACATGCATGCATAAAACCATTATGCTCTGAGCTAAAATCTAAATTTGTATTTTCTGTAATTTCTAAAGCATCAATATCTGCTCTAACTGCAATTGTAGGACAATTATTACTGTCTGTAGCTATAAAAGCAACTATCCCAGTTTCTGTTACATACTTATACTTAATACCCCTTACTTTTAGGAAATTTTCAATATATTTTATTGTTTTATATTCATTTAAAGATGCTTCTGGAATTTTATGTAGTTCTCTTCTTGTTTTTATAATCAAATTTTTATTTATCTCCATTTTTCTCTCTATTTTTTATAAAATAAACTTACTTATTTAATATTTTATATGTAATTATTTATATATAGAACCAAATGAATTCAATAATTGAGACGCTAACTCATACTTTTTATTATTTTCATCTTCCTTTTCTTTTTTGTTTAACCATCTCATTTTTGAATTTATTGTTTTAGTAATATTTTTATTTTTAATCTCTTCTTGTTCAGGATGTTTTAAATTCATCATTCTTAATTTAACACCTTTAGATGTTTTATACAAAAAATAAATAGTTCCTTCATTATCAATTTCAACAACAACACCAATGCTGGTTAATTTATCATTAAACTCTTTATCTTTATCTTTATCAAATGTATTGTCAAAAAACACTATATCGCCAACTTTAGGGTTTTCTTTATACAATTTACCATTAGTATTTACATAATTATAAATCATTTCTGTAGTTGATAGCCATTTTCCACTATCATCTTTTTTATTCTCTACATCAGTTAAATCAACTCTTTTATTTAAAAACACCATTTTTACAAACCCAGAAGCATATTTATTCCACTTTTTACTTTCAGGCATATTTTTATCTTCAAAAGTTTTTGCAAACTTAGCAATATTTTCTCTTTCAGCTTCAGGCAAAGTAATATTATATGCTAAATCAGATAATTTATGTTTAGATAGTATTGAACCAAATGAATTTACTAATTGTGATGACAAAGTAGGAAACTTATCACTACTTCCATTTTTCTTTTCTTTTTTAGTTAACCATCTCATTTGAGAATTAATTGTTTTAGTAATATTTTTATTTTTAATATTTTTTTGTTCAGGATGTTTAAAGTTTATCATTTTTAACTTAACACCTTTAGATGTATTATATAAAAAATATATAGTACCCTCTTTATCAGTATCTATTACAAGACCAATACTAGTTAATTTATCATTAAAAACTTCATCTTTATCTGCATCGTAGGTATTATCAAAAAATACTATATCACCAGGTTTAGGATTATTACCTTTAAGTATTTCACCATTTTTTTCTATATAATTATAAATCATTTGTGTAGTTGTAAGCCATTTTCCATTATCATCTTTTTTCTTATCTACATCAGTTAAATTTACAGCAAATTTTAAATAAACCATTTTTATAAAACCAGAAGCATACTTATTCCACTTATTACTTTTAGGAATCTTTTTATCTTCAAAAGATTTTGCAAAATCAACTATCTTTTTTCTATCATCAGAAATTGAAACAACAGTACCCTCTTTAGGGGCAACAACTTTATTTTTATCTATTTTAAGTTTATCTTTATCATGAACAATCTTTTCAGTTTTAGTTTCTTTGTTTTCAAACTTTTTTTCTGTTTTCTTCTCAGTTTTTTTTACTTTATCACTAGTTGTTTTTTTAGCCTTTGAACATGAAAATGCAAAAAACACTAAAATCATTAAAAGAATAACCTTTCTCATTGTGTAACCTCATAAAAAATAATTGTGCTTATTATATAGTTTTATTACTGAATTTACAAATATTTTTATCAAACACCTATTTGAACGCTTTTAAATTTAGTAAATGAAGA
>JAMOQH010000113.1 GCA_027064085.1 bacterium
CTAAATAATATTTAAAATCATGTTACTAATCAGTGTCAAAAATACTAAAAACATCCTGTATATCAACAATTAATAAAAGTTTTGTTGATAACTATTTGAACCTACGCTTTTTAAGCCTCTTAGAATTCAATATTTAGATGTGACTTGTTGTTTGTGTTCAAATACGCTGTTCACTGGAGGATGTTTTCTAAAACTAGTAGGTTATCAACAATTTAGCCGTTCATTAAACAATAACTTTTGGTGCAAATATTTGGTTTATAGCCCATAAGCTTCATATCTTTGCCGTATGAATCAAGAGGTAGAAGATTTAAAAAATACGGTTTCTATTTTACTAGCAAAGGTAGAATCACTGACTGCTCAAGTTGTAGATTTGACGCATCTAGTTAATGTGCTCACTAAAGAAAACGCAGATTTACGCAATCGTCTATTGAAATACGAGAACCCGAAAAACAGTAATAATAGCTCTGTTCCACCATCCAAAGATGAGAACCGTCCAAAACGCAAAAGTTTACGTGAGAAGAGTGGTAAAAAGCCTGGAGGTCAAAAAGGACGAAAAGGCAAAACCTTAACAATGGTAGAAACCCCAGATATTATACAAAAGCATATACCTCAGTATTGTAATAGTTGTGGAGAGGATTTACAGCACTCAATGTTAATCCCTTTTGGCAAGCGTCAGGTGTTTGATATTCCAAAAATTAAAATAAAAGTTACAGAGCATCAAATTTACAAGAAGCAATGTTTATGTGGTCATATTACTGAGGCAGAATATCCCCATGAAGCTAATGCTCCTGCTAGTTACGGCAATAATATTGAAAGTTTAATTGGTTATTTTCATACAAGGCAATATTTACCATTTAAGCGTATGCAAGAAATGTTTAACGATGTTTTTAATGCTCCAATTAGTGAAGGTGGATTACATTACATTCTTGATAAGCTTGTAAATAAAGCAAAGCCCGCTTACCAATTAATAAAGGATAAAATACAAAACACCAAAAAAGCTGTTGGCTCCGATGAAACGGGTATGAAAGTAAATGGTGACAAACATTGGGCTTGGACATGGCAGAATGAAGATGCTACTTTTATTACAATTACAGATAATAGAGGTCAGAAATCTATTACCCAAACATATAAGGAAGGGTTTAAGAATGCCGTTTTAGTACATGATTGTTGGGCTAGTCACTTTAATACTCCTGCTATATCTCATCAAATATGTATCGCTCATTTATTGCGTGACATAAACTACCTAAATGAGTTATACAATCATAAATGGAGTATGGCAGCCAAGCTTCTTTTTCAATTAGCGATAAAGCTTGAAAAACAAATGGATAAAGTTGATTACTATTATCCAAATACTAGGCGAGTCCAACTAGAAAAAAGACTTGACTTTTTAATAAATTATAAATTACCTCCTAATAAAAAAGAATTGGTGACTTTTCAAAAAAGGCTTGAAAAATACAGGAATTATTTACTGGTATTTTTATACAGAGAAGAAGTTCCTCCAGATAATAATGCTTCAGAACGTGCTATCAGAAATATAAAAGTTAAACAAAAAGTGTCAGGGCAATTTAGGTCAACTCATGGTGCTTTTAGGTTTGCAGTTTTACGCTCTATTTCTGATACAGTAAACAAGAATAAAATGGAAATTTTAAAGTCATTCAATTTTATTGCTAACTTGCGTACTGATTAGTAACAAATAGTTAA
>JAMOQH010000114.1 GCA_027064085.1 bacterium
CCTGTAATAACTCTCTTTTTCTTATTGCTTTGATAATAAACTCCTTATTTTAGGAGTCTAAGCAATATTTCTTCCAAGTTTAAACTTTATAATTAAGGTTTAATTTATTTTTCGTGGGATTTACCTAGTTTTAAAAGAGTTTGGGCTTTAGCTAAGCTATGTGTAAATAATACACGGGTATAATTCCACAGTAAATTACAAAAAGTTACACTTTTAAAAGTACTTATTGTCCAATTTTGTACTAAGTTTGCTTTTTGTAAAGAAATATATGATATTATCTTTACATCCAACAGGAGAAAATAATGAAAGATTTAACTAGAGTTTAATTAAAAACTTAGTTTTGCAGAACTTTATCTTCTGCATTCATCCTTTTACTTTCTGGAGTTTTTCTCCAGAAATGTTCATACAACCACTCGAAAGATTTTCCGAAATTTATATCTTTATGATTAGGATCTTCTCTTCTATGCTTGATATAATCTTTATAAAATTCATAATTCCATTTAACAGGGTGCTTAAATGCATCAATAATTGTTTGTTCATCGAAAATCCCATTTTTAACAGCAATACCTATTTCCTCATAGATATTAATAAACTCTAGCATTTTATTAACTATTTTTTCACCATTTTTAGAAGTTTTACAAGGTGGGTTTTTTCCCTTTTTGGATAACACATGCTTTCCATTTTCATCATGTTCACAAACCCATGAATGTACTTCATCAGGACTTAAAGGTGTATCATGATTTAATCTATCTGTAAAATTGATATAAGCATCATTATTGCTTTGTATAACTTTATTGTCTGGATCTGTTAATATATCAAGTTCATCCCGTATTGACATTAAATCTTTCGCAAAAATACTAATTTGAGTCAATGTAAAAGATCTTCTATTCCAATCGTGATTAGCTTTGAGTTGTTTTTCATGAAGTTTAGAACTATGTTCAAGATGTTTTCTGTTATAGCGAATACTAACTATAATAGCTACTGTTGAAATAGCCATACTTAATATTGTAAATAGAATATAATAATCAAGTCTATTGGTAGCAAGTTGAAGCATCTCTTGTGTAGTATTACAATCCATTAGTATATTTCCTTAAATAAAATTAATTTCATTATTATATAGTAAAATTTATTTTATAACTCTAAAAAAGAAAAATAAAATAATGTGCCAGATTTGTGCCAAAAATTGCTTAAAAATGCTACATTTTTACCTATTTCAATGAGTGTTACACTAAGAAAAAGTCTTTAAAACCCCTATAAATAGGTATCATTACACTAAACATAAGAATAATCGTAATAGACTCTTATTTTCACTTTATAATTCCCTATTTATAGGACTTTTAAACATCTTCTAAAATATTCGCTCCAATTTTAGAAATATTTTCAATTCTTGCATCTTCTTCTTTTATTATATCTTTGATCGCCTATGTATGGGAATGTATCATTTATAAAGCCTCTTAGCGTTCCTTTGTAATGAGGTATGCTTATATCGTTTTGTATTTTTTCTAATCGTTGTAGTGCTATTGCTTTGAATGTGTTGAGGTATTTATTATCCTCTTGGTGTTGTTGCTCTTGTTTTTCTTTTTTTGTTTTACTTGGGTTTATGCCTTTTGCTAATTCTGTTTTATGAAATTCTCTTAATTCTCTTGCTTGGGATAATGTAACATCAGGATAAGCTCCTAAAGCTA
>JAMOQH010000115.1 GCA_027064085.1 bacterium
TATAAAAGTAACTGTAAGAGAGAAGATTCCTAAAAGTGTTATTAAAAGAGTTGCACTGTTCATCTCATACTCCTGCTTCTACTAAAGTGCAGTATGCAACATTTATCACTTCATCACCTTTTTTAAAATATTGCTTTTTATAGATATTCCAATCATCCTTTTTATTCACAAGTATTGAGGCTCTGCCTCCAAGAGAAGCTTGACAGATTAAACTCTTGCCTCTTTGGAAAGAAAGAATTGTTTGTTTTTTGGTGGTTTGTGTGCTATTCATATCCCCTAATTGCATAAGTATAATGATTCCTAGTAAAAAAATTATTGTTGCCAGTACCTTTTTAGCATTTCGCATTATTAACTCCCTTATAAATCATTTGTAACGCTCCTTCATTTTAATTTATTATTTTGTATCAAAGTATGATGCTCTCTATTTATAAAACCTTATCCAGATAATAAAGCAATAGTTCTTTATGCTTTTCATATTTCTTATCTGTAAAGAGGATATAAAAGAACCCTGCTCCCAGTAACAAAAAAAGAAGGACTTGATAAGCACCTTTTATAATTAGCATATCTATAAGTAATATCCAAACAAGCATCAACATTACTTCAGGAGAAAAATACTTATCCGCAAATTTAAAAAAGAGTCCACTTTCTATAAAATAGTACATCAATACCAACGCTATAATCGTATTAACTACCAATGTTGTTGGACTTCCATGAGTAGTGATTCCATAAGCAGCATACGCTTCATTCATATCATAGGCTATCGTTGCGAGTGACATAGAGTTTTTCTCCTTGGTGTTGGATCTGCAATGGGGTAGTATGAAGTGTTAGGAGTTTTGTATTTTGTTCATACCAGAGAATGGCATCATAAATACCTACACCAGCAACAATATATTCAAATCCATAATTGTCTATGTAATATTGCCCTGCTTTTTGGATATAGATCATTGATTCTATTGCTTTGTATAAAGTTTTATCTCTATGGGCTAATAAAAAAGAGTCAAGCTCTACATCACTGAGTTGAGCAAGGAGTCCATTAGGAAGTGGTTGACACCCTGCTTTACCAAATGTACTGACATACTGCATAAAAAGTGCTATAGCATCATCAATGGCTATGTCTGCATCAACACCATCTAATTCAAACTCTGCAAATGTTCCTGTTTCTTCATTGTTATAGAGAAAAAGTAGTGGTACTTCAAAGAGACTGTACTCTTTATATTGCTTACTATTGGTTTTACAGAATGGTTCAAACTCATCTGCTGTAATAGTGACAGGTTCAATATTCTCAAACGGATTATGATGCATGGCAGCTCCTTTTTTATATTATAGTTGGTTTCTTATGATAATTTACATTTTATGGCAAACCGTCATATTTTATAATATGCCTTAAACTATTTGGCATACATAAGTATTGTAACAAAAATGTTACAAAAGAGCAAATAGTGTATAATTGCGAAATAATTTAAAATCTGGAATGATAAATATGAAAAAAACAATAGTAAGTATGATCCTCTTTTCTTTTAGTGCAATAACGCTCAATGCCGGAATGTTTTCCATGGCAGCTGGAATGGCTATGAAAGAGATTAAGCCACAAGCTGCTTATACCGTTGATACTGCCGGAATAAACCCAAGGGTTTATGAGTTTAATACAAGAGTAAAACCTATTATGCACTGTATAGTACTTATTGCCAGCAGTGACAAACTCGCTGCTCCTGCAATGCAGTGTTATAAAATAGAAAAATAGGATAAGAGATTGGAAGAATCTTCATCTGCAGAACGTTCTGAGGGGCTCTTAGAAGTATTAGCAAAAGATTTTAAAGGTATTCCTCTTACTACTTTAGATACATTAGTGAAAAATATCTCTTTGGCACCTAGTGTTCGTAGTGGTCCAAAAGAGAAACTTGATCCGAATGTAAAATATTATGAAGTAGGACTGCGAGATATAAATGCAGAGAGAGTAATTACACTTGAGCATTGCAAGAAAAAGAACCTCGGTCCTGCCAATCCCTACCTTGTACAAAAATATGCTTTACATGAAAATGATCTCTTACTTCCATACAGAGCTTCTACTGATCTAACAATTGCAAGAGTTGGAAGTCATTACCCTGCTGCTGTTGTTACCAATGCCAGTGTAATTCGTATTGAGATGAAAGAAGATACAACTACTGAGTTAGCAATACTGATACAAGCATATCTCTCAATTAGTTATGTAAAAAAAGCTATTCTTCCCAAAGAGATTTTTTCACGCGAGAGACGATATGGCAGATATCTTATCTCAATAAAAACTCTTTGTGCCCTACCTATTCCTACATTTACCAATGTAATGGTAAAAGATAAAGAGTTTGGCGCATTATATCAAAGACGATTACATCTCAATTATATGTTGCGTGTAATCCGTGGCAAAAGTATGCAACTCTTACAAAGTTTTGATAAAGATGAAATAGAGACAATAAAACTCTATCTTCACGATAAAAATGATCTCCCAGCCATTAATGAGAAAGAGACCTATCTTTTAAAAAAACTTGATGCATTATTAAATGAGTTCGTTTCTTTACAAAACGAACTACTTTAACACCCCCTACTCTCTTATGCATCCACAATAAAACAACTATTAAATGACTTCGTTTTTTTAAACAAATCCCCTAAAACAGCCCTTGACAATCATTATATAACTCAAATCCATAAGAACATATCTCCAAACATGTAGCCAAGAGAATCAAGATTTCTTTATTAATTACTTTTTTTATTACTTTCATAGCTTATACTTTAATCATTAATATTATAAACGGGTTTAGTTTCTGAAAAAAATGCAACTACCGCAATAAATACAAAAAAGACTAAAGGTGTTGCAGCCAAATAAAGAATTCCCTCTGCAACACTCATCATAAAACCGTATAATGGAGAAGTTCTTTTTATATTAACATAAATCACACTAAATAATAAAAGAGCTCCTATGACTATTAATAAAATACCATTTAATATATCTCCATGCACTTTTAACTCCTGAATATACCATTCATTCCCAAAATAGATAGCGATATATCCAAGAACACTAAGAACGAAGTTCCCCACATTAAATATCTCATATTTATATACTCTTACACTATACTCGTTTGAGAACTGTATAAAGAGCGCAATGACAATAAGACCAACAATAATTCCGATAATAGATAAGACTAACATAGATAACTCCTTTTATTTTAAATGTATAATATTATTTTTATTAGATAAATAAATCATATTATACATAACAAAATAATAAATAAAAAAAGTATAAATGTCAAGAAAAAAAGTATATCTTTATAAAAGTAGTGTATAATAGTCGTAATATATGATTCAAATGAGAGATTAAGATGGAAAAACAAAAATTTATAAACTTATTAGATCTGGCACACATCAATAAAAAAGAATTTGCAAAAATTGCTAATATCCCTTATGGTACCGTTAATAATTGGGGATTAAAAAGAAAAGGCAAAATATT
This sequence comes from bacterium, assembly GCA_027064085.1. Classification (GTDB taxonomy): domain Bacteria; phylum UBP6; class JAFGXH01; order JAFGXH01; family JAFGXH01; genus JAMOQH01. Next base: position 3,479 of record JAMOQH010000115.1, read on the forward strand.
AGCAATACCAAACTGGGTAGAGCCTTTTATTTACTATTATCTAAAAGCAAAAAAGCTTGAGTATGTTACTGAAGAGATTTGCCAAAAATTACAAGAGGTAAAAGAAGAATAAGAAATTTTTCTTATTTTTTTTTACAAAATGCAATATTTATAAAAAAATAACTTCTTTTTAACTACAATAGCAACATGAACAATTCAAAAAATAGAGTAATCAATGATTATCAACTTATTCTTTATATATTAAATACCTCTAAAGACAAAAGTATTGCACATATACTTCAAAGATTTAATAATATAAAAAAGATGTTAAGTAATAAGTAAACGAAGTCATTTAATAATAAATATATCCTTTTACATATAATTCTAAATAAAAACGAAGTCATTTAATAGTTAATCAAATCAATAATAAATATAAATAAAACGAAGTCATTTAATAATAAATATATCCTTTTATTTACAAAATATGTCTTTTTACTCTATAATTCTAAATAAAAACGAAGTCATTTAATAAAAACTCTTAATAATTTTAAATATTTTTCAAAATACCGAAGTCATTTAAGGGCATAAACGAAGTCATTTAAGTATAAAACGAAGTCATTTAAGGATATACCGAAGTCATTTAAGGGCATAAACGAAGTCATTTAAGTATTAGTATAGATAATATAGATATATTTAGATAATATAGATATATCAGATATAAATAATCTATTAAGGATTATTTTAATCTGATATAGTAATTTTTTCTTTTTCTTTACCTTTCATGAATGTAATACTATTTTCAAAACTTGATTTACGATATATTAATTTTGATTTTGGTTCAAATACTATGCCGTATTCAGATAATAATTCTATATTATCTTTTATTTCTTTAATTGCTTTTTGTTTCATTCGTATAGATTCAAGAGGAAAACCAACAGTTTTTAAAAGAGTTTCAATATTCATATTACTTCCTATAGAATGTGACCAGAAAAATCGAATTATGGATCGAAGTAAAGCACTCTTAACCTTTAATAATTTTGGAAGTTCTTTTTTATAATTAATAGTTAATTGTTCCTCAAAGAATTTTCTGTAAGCTGATGTCAATACTAATCCAAATGAATTATGTTTGGTACTAAATGCATGTGAATCAACTATACTAAAACTATAATAATCTTGAGAATTATTTTGTTTAAATTCAATTGAACTATTTTGTATTTCATCTAATTTATCTTTGAGCCATTTTGTATTTGTATTAATTTTCCCACTATAAGATTTTAATATTTGTGTGGTTGAAAAATAAACAGCTATTGCCCCACCCTCTAATTCTTTTACCTCTTTTGCATCAGCTAAAATACAATCCAATAGATCCCTGTGAGTTTGAGTTAATATATTACCTTTAATAATAGTTTTTCCCCAACTTGTTTCAATGGTACGTTTTCTTCCATTATTTATAAAATCTTTGTATGTTTTAGAATTAGCAGATATTTTATCTATTGGTGCAAAAATACCAGTACGAAGTTCATTTGCTGTTGTAATTGTTTTTTCAAATTTGTGAATTACATCAAATTCTAAAGTTAATTGTTTTTTCTTAGCCATTATACTGACCAACTAGATGATATTATTAATATTTCTTCATTTAACTGTATTATTTTTTTATTTATTATTTGTAATTGATCTTGGGATAATTTTTTTATGTCAATATTAATATTAATTTTAGTGTTAGTATTTTTAATATTGACAATTGATTTATTTTTATCTTCCTTGGCTAAGTATCTAGTTTTAATATATTTTTCTGCTTCAGAGCGAGATAAATCTTTAACATTATTAAATGCCTCAAACATTTGCTTTTCATCTTCGAGTTTATTTAATAAAACTAATATATTTATATCCGTATAATTAATATCTTTAATCATTTTAATAATATTTGCAGGTAATTTTAAAATATTTATGAGTTTTGAAACATATCCTTTAGATAGTCCTACATATTCAGCTAATTTATTTTGACTTTCTACTATAGAATTATCAAGAATATTTTTTATAGCAATTGCATTTTCAATAGGATGCAAATTTTCTCTCATTAAATTTTCAGTTAGTGATAAAACTGCTAAATCTTTATCATTTAAATCTTTCATTATAATACATTGTATTTTTTCTTTCCCCATTATTTTAAAAGCTTCATATCGCCTATGTCCTGCAACAATAACATACGATTCATTATTATTAAAGGTAGGGGTTATAACTATTGGTTGCATTAAACCATTTTGTTCAATTGAGGAAATTAATTCATTTAGAGATTGTATATTAATATCTATTCTTGGTTGATAAGGATTACTTTGTAAATTTTTTAAAGGAATTTCAACAATATTTTTTGTAGAAACTTCTTCTGGAATAGATTTAATTCGTTTTATTAGAGGAGAGGATTCCGCAATTGTTTTACTCATTTCTGAAGTAATTCTATTTCTTTTTTTTGCCATTTTTTAAACCTGCCTTTTTTTCTATTTCTTTTATTAAAGTTGTTATTTCATTACTAGATTTACTTTTTTTGTCTAATTCTTTTACACTAAAACCATACCCTATTGAGTGCTTATAATCAGATCTAAATCTAATTACTGTATCAAAAAGTTTAAAGTGTTTGATGTCATTTATAAAATCAACAATATCAGTAAAATCTTTAAGTTTAGGATCTATTTTATTTAATAATACATTCACTTTAACAATTTCTCCCTTAATAACAGAGAGTTCTTCTAATATTGTTTTAAATTTTTGAAGACCAAATATTTCCATATAATCAGATGATACAGGTGTAATAACAAAATCACTTGCAATAATTGCCAATCTATTAAGATCAGCATCATAGCCACCAGAATCAATAATTACCAAAGTATCATCCTCAACAGAATTTATAAATTCTTCTAGTCGTGAACGTTCATCATCAGTAAATCTTATAATTTTTAGAGGAGAATGACCATATTCCATTCTTAATCTATTTGTCATAGTAACAGATTCTTGATTATCTAAATCTACAAAAATAAATTTTTTATATCCATATTTTTTGTATTTTTTTCGAAGTTCAACTGCTAAATTCCAGGCTAATGTACTCTTTCCAGTACCGCCTTTTTGATGTGCCAACGTTATGATATTAGTTTGCAAATTTTCTCCTAATGAGGTAATAACATTAATTTAATTTTAAAAATTGTATAATTATATCAATTTAAAATAAAAATATGAATATTTAATAAGTAAAATCTTTAAATATAGTGTTTCACATGTGAAACACCTAGCAAAATAAAGAGGAAAAATGCAAGAACTAACCTATGATACAAATATAGAAGCAACAATAATTTCAAGTTTAATATATTCCCCAGCATTACTTGATAAATATATAGAGAAAATCAACAAAAAACTTTTCTTTTTACCCTTACATTTAAAAATTATTGAAGTAATACTAAAATTGCACCAATCCGAAAAAATTATTGATGAAGAAATTATTCGTAATAAAATTGGCAAGGAATATGAAAATGAGCTCATTTACATAATTTCTAAAAATCCTATAAACTATTTAGAAGACTATATTGAAATTCTTCAGGATTACTCTATTAAGAGAGATATGCAATCTCTTGCCTTTAATATAACTAAATCTCTTCAATCAAATACATCTGGTTTGGAATTACAGGCAAAAGTAAACACCTTAACAGAAGCTATGTCATCTTCTTCTCAAGTGGAACTTTTGGAGATTAATAATATAGAAAATATTGAAGATAAAGAGGTTGAATTTATTTGTAAATCTTGGCTTCCTATTCCTATTAGGACAGTATCTTTAGTTACTGCTCCTGGTGGAACTGGTAAAAGTTGGTTTGTTTTGCAATTAGCAATAAGAGCTATTCAAGAAGCTACTATTAAAAAAGCATTTCTATGGTTAAGTGAAGATCCTAAAGAAATTAGTAAAAATAGATTTAATAAAGTTTTTGACAAAGTACTTAAACTTACAGATAATTCTATAAAGAGTAAAATAGATATTAGTGACTCCCCTACTATCCAGTTTCTTTATGATGATCAAAGAAGAGTAGAGGTTTCCCCACTACTCTCTCATTTTAAAGCAAAACTTCAGGAGTATGATTTAATAGTATTAGATCCTTTAATAGCTTTTTATGGTACTGATGAAAATAATAACTCAAGCGCAAGAAGATTTATGCAACTTTTTACTGATTGGGCCAATAAAGAGAATAAAACTATTATTTTTATTCATCACTCCACTAAAAATACTACTCAAAGTAGAGGTGCATCAGCATTTGTAGATGCAGTAAGAACTGTTTATGAACTTGATAAGATAAAAGATAAAGAGGGCAATGTTCAAGAATCCAATAAAAGAGTTGTAAAACTTACTAAAGATAATTATGGAATATCTCATATATTAGAAAGCTTTAGTGTGGAGAGAGAATTGTTTCCAAGAGTAGTCAAATTTGAAGAGACATCTTATAATACTGATATGCCATCATTTGGAATACCAAATGATTTTTAAAATAATAAAAATAGTTAAATCAATTTTTATTAAACGTAAATGGGGAGAAAATCCGAGATTATAAAATAAGAAGCTTTTAAATAAGAGTAGATAAAACATTAAGTTATAAAAGGTGTTAAAATAGTTTGTTTTTTAAAGAAAAATATAAAACGAACTATTTTAATAGTAGATAATTAAATAGATAGAGTAGGGTGATATTTTTTTAAATAGTCTTTTATAATAGTGCTATGATCAAATACAAGCTTTTTTAACTCTTTTTGCAGGTCCTCTAAAATAAATACCTTTGCCTCTTTTGCATCATCTGCTCCAAGAGGTGTACCATAAGCCTTACAAACATAGACTACAGAAGCTGTATGAAATCTTATATCTCTTTTGGGGTCAGAATATACTCCAAGGAGTGATTGAATAGTAACATCTAAAGATATTTCCTCTTTCATTTCTCTTATAACTGCTTGTTCAACACTCTCTCCAATATTTACAAATCCACCAGGAAGTGCAAGACCAATAGGGGGATATTTTCTTTGTATTAAAACAATGCCTAGAAGCTTCTCAGTGTTATTATATATTTCAACTATACCATCTGTTGCAAGATAGGGTGTTTTTGGTGTGAATGCCATTTATATGCCTTTATATCGTATATTTAAAGTTGTTTGGTATTTTTATCATAAATTTAACTAATTTATATCTTTGCTTTGTTTTTATAAGTTAATGTTGGTTCTTCAATCTTTTCAAATTCATAATCCACATAATACCTCTATTTTTGAAATGGTAATTTTGACATAATTATTTCATGTTGATTCACATATTGCCTGCAGTCTTTACCACCAAGTTTCTGACAGGTTTGTTGCCAAAGTATAGAATGCCCATTATTTTCATTAGAATTTTTATGAAGAGCAAAGAGCAGGGCATG
>JAMOQH010000116.1 GCA_027064085.1 bacterium
TTTAAAAGAATTTAGAAAAGATTTACTTTGGAGTGTTAAACTCAAAGGTAATAAAATTTATTTTTATATTCACATAGAATTTCAATCAATACCCGATAGGAAAATGCCTTTTAGATTTTTAATTTATGATAGCTTATTGCATATTGATATACTAAAAAACAGAAATAAGAATAATAAAGATAAAAAATTACCATTTATTTTGCCTATATTATTTTATATAGGAGAGAATAAGTGGAATTTTGAATTTGATTTAAGTAAGTTAATAGAACAACCATTTGATAATGCAATAAATTATATAGCTAAATTTGATATTTATAAAATAATGTTAAATGAAAAGAGTTTAAAAGACTTAAAAATGATAGATAATTTATTGAGTAATATTTTAGCTACGGATAATAAAGAAATAAATCAAGAAGACTTAGATGAAATAATATTAAAAATAAAGCAAATATTATCAGGTTATGACAAAGAAAAAGAATTAATAATGCTTGATAAAATTAATAAATTTGTTAAATTAATATCAAGTGACAGAATAGATATTAAAGAAGCTCTGAAAACTTTAAATCAGGAGGATAAAATGGGTGGAATGATGAAACTAATTAATGAAATTGAAGAAAGAGGAGAAAAAAAAGGTATAGAAAAAGGTAAAATAGAAGGTAAAATAGAAGGTAAAATAGAAGGTAAAATAGAGGGTAAAATAGAAACAGCAATTGAGATGTTAAAAGATGGTGCTGAAATTGCATTTGTACAAAAATATACTAAATTACCTATTAAAAAGGTTAAAGAATTACAAAAAGAGTTAAATATAAAAAATAATTAATATTATATTTTAAAACTTACCTTGTTTAAAATTCTTTTTTACGAATATTTCATCTTTTTTTATGAAACATTAAAAATCCTTATAATAGTATTAGGGGGTAATATATATATATTATAAGTTTTAAAAAGATTTTTTTTTTAAATTACGAATTGCAGATAATTTTATTTTTAATTTTTTGCTTTTTTTTTAAAAAATGTTATTATGTGAATATTATGTGATTTTTTGAGGAGGAAATATGAAAATGAAGATGTTTTTAATGCTTATTTTAGCAATGGCTTCATTATTTTTTATAGCTTGTGGTGATAGTAATACTACAGTTAAAAATAAAAATTGTGCAAATTCTTGTGATAAAACATGGCAACAATGCAATGAAGAAACACAAAAGTGTGAGCCTAAAGAAGGATTTTGTGCTACTGATGAAGCTTGTAAATCGGATGAAACTAAACCAAAATGTAATAATGAAACTCATGTTTGTGTAGCAGATAAGTGTTCAGATGAGCCTTGTAAGGATAATACTGAAGTTGGTAATACAGTTTGTAAACTTGATGCTTCAACAGAAGGATTTTCATGTGTATGTGAAGAAGGATTTGAATTAAAGGAAGACAAGTGTGTTGAAGTTATTACAAATCCATGTGATTCAGAACCTTGTAAAGATAATGCAGAAGGTAAAACTGTTTGCAAAGTAGATGAAAGTGCTACGGATGGTTATATCTGTGAAAAGCCTGCTACTGATGATTGTAACCCAAATCCATGTGAGAATAGTGAAACAGGAGAAACTAAATGTAGTATAGCTGATAATACAGATGGATATACTTGTAGTTGTGAAGACGGTTTTGAACTTGTTGGTGGTAAATGTGTTGAACAAACATGTAATGGTACAAATGAATGTGATGATATTGATGCTACAAAATGTGATGCAGATAAGTTATTAAAATGTACAATGGATGATACAACATATTGTACTGTTTGGAAAGAAGTTGAAACATGTGACGCTGATAAATGTGTTGATGCTAGCGGAGGAGTACCTGCACATTGTGAAGTTGAATGTGATAATATATGTACCCTTGACGAGACAAAGTGTACTGGAGATAGAATTTTTAAATGTGTAACTGATGATGCAACATATTGTACTGTTTGGAAGGAAGAAGAGGATTGTGGTGCTGGCTTATGTACTGATAACAACGATGGTGTGGCTTATTGTGAATGTCAAGAATGTGACCCTGATACTTTTGGTTCAACATGTAGTGAAGATTTAAAAAGCTTTCAATATTGTGATAATACCGATGGTTGCTTTACAATTAAAACAATAAATTGTGAAGGTGCAAAACATTGTGCTACTAATGATAGTGGTAACTTAGAATGTGTAGAGAATACATGCACAGATGATCCTGCGTGTACATCTGATGATACTAAAAAATGTGCAACAAGTGGTGGAGCTAGCATTTTACAAGGTTGTAAAACTAATAATGAAGGATGTTTAGAGTTGTATACACTTACTGATTGTAGTGCAAATAATATGACCTGTTCTGAATATGAGAGTGAAAATCAGTGTTTAGGTTCTACAGGAGAGCCTACATGCCAAAATAGTGGTGTAGGTAATGGAAGTAATGAAATTCTAATGAATGGAATTTGGGTAGGACACACTAAAAATCAAGATGATAACTATCAAGGCTGTGATGCTGATGATTTTGATGGACAAGATACTGTTTATATTATAACTGTAGAACAAGGAGCAAATCTTAATCTAAAAGTTAAAAAGTTAGAAGAAGAGTCAAGTATTTTTACTGTAACTCCTTCTATTTATGTTATAAAAGGGAATTGTAATAACTCAAATAACTGTAATTCATCACAAGCTGAAAATAGTGATAGTGATGCTTCTGCAAGTCTTTCTTTAACTAATATGGATGCAGGAACTTATCATGTTATTGTAGATAGTGATGAAGCTGGAACTATGATGACTACTTATGATACTTATAAGTATGAATTAACAGTAGATTTGCAATAATTATCTAATTTCAACATTCTTAAAAAAGTATTTTATAATTTCTTTATAATTCATTCTTTGGTTTGCTAGTAAGATTGCTTCTTTTATGCAAAAACCTACATTATGACCAAAGCCACTACCTTTTATTAGGTAATATGTTTTAAATTCTTTTATTGTAAATACATTTGACTTTATTTTATTCCAACCTAAGTTTTGATTTATTTTTCTTCTAAAATTTTCTCCATTTTTAACACAGCCATTTTTTAAAATAAGTTTATTTATAGCATTTTTACCAACTATCCTTATTAAATCTTTTTTTGATAATTTATATTGCCATTTATCTAAAACAGAGTTTAATTTTTTACCTTTTAAATAAGGATAAGCCTTATTCCATATTGTTTCAGAATCACAGGTATATTTTCCACAAGAAGAACTATATGGTGTAATTGCAAGGGTATTATGATAATATATTTTTTTATGAAATAATCCCCGTTCATGTCGTAGGGGTGAATTTCTGTATTCACTCCTTGAATTCCCGTGTTTGCAACTATTGTGTTTTTTACTTATATAATATAGTTGACAATGTGCAATATCACAAAAATCAGCACCGATTTTTTTGTGTCTTTTTAAATGAGTCAAACTATAATTTTTGATAATAAGATAAAACGCTTTTAATGCTTCAAGAGGTATTTTATCTATATCTTCTATCTCGGAGTTTAATACCCCTAAAACATAATCATTTAGTTCTAGTTTTTGAAATAAAAATAATTTGTCATTTATTTTCCTTATAAAAAAGCTACCATTTAATTTTCTTTTTATATTTTTTTTACCTGAATATCTTTTATTTTTAAAATTTACAAATATTTTAACACTTGAAACTCGAGGTAATTTGTAATATGGAGCTAAAAGATTTTTTTTATTTATATTAACAACCTTTTTACCTGATTCGGTAATTGCAATATTTTCTATATTGTATTTTGAAAATAAATTAACAGTTACCTGTAAAAAGATAACAATAAAATACATTAATCAACAGTTTTTATTGATCTTATAAATTCTACATAATGGTCAGGAAGAACATCTTTAGCCATAAGCATATATTCAACATATTCTTTGGTTGGAGCAAGACCTTCTTTCGTTTTTGCAGGATTTGCCATATAAACCCATGCTTCAACTGTTCCTAAATCTTCTGTTTCTACTTCCATCATTAGTCTGCGATAATAATGAGGGTACATTTCATAGGAATCTAAAGAGTAAATTGCATTCATATTAACTTCGTAAAGTGCACCATACAAATTAAAATCTTTATCATCAACAAAAGATGCATATCCTATTCTAGGGTCTTTTCTTGATTTTTTGTTAAATGCTAGTTTTTTTTCTTTTAAGACAGCTGGTCTTCTTGAAATATAAGTCTCTCCATCTCTAGCTAGTCTTTTTTTAATTCTTCTTGCACACATGTTGGAACCATATGCAAAATAATAAGTTTTAATTTTATCACCCATAATCTTACCCCTATAATATTGAAAATAACTAAAATACCTTTTACATTTTCTATTATAGACAAAATCGTGTATTTTTTCCACAAACTTTGTGATTTTTATTAAAATTTTTACTTTTTTTAATAAAAAAATATATAAATTAAGTAAAATTAATTGTAGATACTGTGAATTTTATGTTAAAATTCCTTGTTTATTGAATTTTATGAGGTGAAAATATGAAAGAAGTAGTAATTTTATCAGGAGCAAGAACTCCTATGGGATCATTTAATGGAAGTTTATCAACTGTTCCGGCTATTAAATTAGGGGCAATTGCAATTAAAGAAGCGGTTAAAAGAGCAAATTTAAAACCAGAATTAATTGATGAAGTTTATATGGGAATGGTATTACCTGCAGGTGTAGGGCAAGCTCCTGCTAGGCAAGCAGCAATATTTGCGGGGCTTCCTAATACTGTAACTTGTACAACCGTTAATAAAGTTTGTGGAAGTGGTATGAAGACAATAATGCTTGCTGCTGCTCAAATTGCGTTAGGTGAAATTGATTTTGCTGTAGCAGGTGGAATGGAAAATATGAGCATAACCCCTCATGCTTTGCCTAATAGTAGAGTTGGTCATAAGATGGGTGATTTCTCTATGGTTGATTTAATGGTAAAAGATGGTTTATGGGATGTTTATAATGATTTTCATATGGGAATGGCTGCAGAAATGTGTGCAGAAAAATATAATTTAACAAGAGAAATGCAAGATGAATTTGCTGTTAATTCATATAAAACTGCAATCAAAGCTATAGAAGATGGAAAATTTAAAGAAGAAATAGTTCCAGTTGAAGTGAAATCAAGAAAAGCTACTGTTATTGTTGACACCGATGAAGAGCCTAATAGAGTTAGATTTGATAAAATAAAAACTTTAAGGCCTGCATTTAAAAAAGATGGAACCGTTACTGCTGCAAATGCATCTTCAATTAATGATGGAGCAAGTGCCGTTATTTTAGCATCAAGAGAAAAAGCTGAAGAATTAGGGCTTCCTATTTTAGCAACATTAACAAATTGGACTTCTTATGCACATGAGCCAGAATGGTTTACAACAGCTCCTAGTCATGCAATTAAGAAGGTATTAAAAAAAGCTAACTTAACACCTGATGATATAGATTTATATGAAATAAATGAGGCTTTTGCTGTTGTATCATTAATTACTAATCAACTTGCAGAATTACCTGCAGAGAGAGTTAATCAAAATGGTGGAGCAGTTGCTTTAGGTCATCCTCTTGGAAATAGTGGAAGTAGAATTTTAATATCATTATTATATGAAATGAAAAGACAAAATGCAAAAAAAGGATTAGCATCATTATGTATAGGTGGTGGAGAAGCTACTGCTGTTATTGTAGAAAGATAATCTTTCACTTCAAAATAGAATTTTATTTGGATAAAATAAATTTAGTTATTTAAACTTTTATATATTAAATTAATAAATCACATTATATCTTATGGATATGTAGCAAATGGAGATTATAAAATTAAATCTTTTTAACTTCTGAATTTTTAACCCAACCAATATTGCCATTTGGTAGAGTTATTTGATACCAATTTTCTCTTTCATCTGTAATTTGAACTTTTAAACCTTCGTGAATTTTGAAAATCTTTTTATATTCTTCGTCTGGACCATCAATAACATTTATTTCACTAACAACAGCAACTCCTAATTTAACTTTGTTAACAGAATAATAATTACCAACAATTAAAATAAAATTAAACAATGCAATTAAAGAAAATAAAATTGTTAGAAATGTATATGAATTTGATTTTAATTTATTAAATTTTTTCATGATTAAAATAAACCAAATAAATATCCATAAAAGTATAAAAATATAAATTAACATAGATGTTGATAGTGCTCTTAAGAAATTATAAATTTCATTAACTCCTGCCATTTCAGCTTTGCCAGATTCATTTATGATTTTGTCTATATTTTTTTTATTGACTAACTTTAAGTTGTATTCTGCATTGTTATTGTTAGGATTCAAAAATAAGGATTTTTCATAATAAAGTATTGCATAGCCAAATTTGTTCAATTTTGCATATGAATTTCCTAAATTATAATATAATGAAGAGCTTTTATAGTCATTTTCTTCTATTAATTTATATGATTTTAAAGCTTTTTGATATTCACCTCTTTTATATAAGTTATTTGCTTTTTTAAAAATATTATTAAAGTTATTATTTGCAGTTAATAAATTAGGTAAGAATATAAAAAATATAACAAAATATTTAAATCTATAAAATTTTTCTTTTTTTATTTGATTCATTATTCACCTCTATTTATATTTTCTATAATATTTCTTATTAAATTAATAGATTCTTTTTTATCTTCTGGACTTACTTCTACATTTGAATATCTAATATATTGACTATTTTCTAAAGTATCAGTAAGTCCTTTTATATATTGCTCTTTAAGATTTTTTTCTTCTAAAAAAATTGCAATTTGATTAATAGTTAATCCTTTTGCTAAAATAGAAAACTTCTCCTCAATATAGCTTATAATTATAGAATGTAATTCTCCATATAATTCTTTAGTAGAAGGATTTTTTTTATCTAAGTTTTTGAGTGAGTTTATAGCTTTTTTATAAGCGTTTTTCATTAATAAGATGTCTTTATTGCTTATATGTTTATATCTTTGTTTAAAATATATGTATATAACAAAATATAGTATAGGGAATAAGAATATAATAATAATTAAAATGCTGTAATCTAATACATAGGATTTATTTTTAATTAAATTACCTGGATTATCAGATATGGGTTTTAAAAAAACAGATATTTTATGATTATTATCTTCATTTTTATTTATTTTTTTATTATTGCTGTTATTATTTGAGTTATTAGAACTATTTGCTTTTCCTGTAACTATAATTTCTAAATCTTTATAATCTATAGTTCTATATTTCTTAGTTTTAGGATTGAAATATTCAAATTTTAAATCAAAAGATTTAAATTTACCTGGCTTTTTGGCTTTTAAGGCAACTGATATAGATTTTTCTCCTTTAATTATTCCTTTATTAGTGATATTAACGGTTTCTGTTGGCTCATATACTTTAAAGTCTTTTATATTTTTTAATTTAGGTAAAGTAACATTTTTAATATTACCCCTTCCCTTTACCTTCATATTAATTGTGAAAGGTTCATTTACTTTTACTTTATTTTTTGAAACAGAAACAGAGAATGAGTAGTTACCAATATTCCCACTAGGGAAATTTTTTGGCTTTCCTTTTTCTGGTAAGGGTTCCACTTTTAATTTTACTAAATTAGAAGTCCTTCTATATATTTTATTTGGAGATGCTCCAAAAGAAAATATATCTGATTTAAATTTTGCTTTAAATGGAGGAAGAGTTAGTTCACCCTCTTTTATTGGAAACAAGGCCATTCTTGCTAATGGTGTAACTTTAAAATAATATCCCTTATAGATTTTTCTTTTACTTCTTCTAAAATTAGTTGTATCTAATTCTTCAAGCCAGAAATTCTTATAAGAAGGAATTACTGGCTGTTCTGCAAAATCAACATCAACTCTATGATATAATTCATAAGTAACAATTACTTGTTCACCTATTGTTACCTTAGACTTATTTACTTTTGCTACAATAAACAACTCTGTATCAAATGGATATTTGTAATCATCCTCTGTTACATTACTTATATCTTGATTTGACTTTGTTATATTTAATTTAAGAGTATTTGAAACAAATAGCCTTCCACGACTTTTTATCCTGATTGGACCCACTTTAGCAGTTCCAACTTTTAATGGAATATAATTTAACTGATATGTCATTGTTGTAGTGCTTGAAGAAACCCCATTTATATATTGATAGTTTTGCATTGTGGAAGTTAACGGAGTACCTGTTAATTTTAAATTCTTAACATCGGGCATATCATCAAGTCTGATTGTATGATCTGCTACAATTTTAACAGTAATATCAACAGTATCGTCAAGAGAATAAGTTTTAGAAGTTGAAGTGATTCTAATATATTGTCTAGCTCTAGCATATAAAAGATTAAATGAAATTAATATAAGTAAAATAACAATTTTTTTCATATCTACCACTCTTTTCCAGAAGAATCTTCATCAGTAAAATCACCATTGTACATTAAATCATAAAGTTTTAATGATTTATTATTTTTTTCTAAATTTTTCAACATTCTTTTTTCTTCCTTTGATAAATTATCTTTTTTATCCTTTGGACGAGTCGACGCCTCGTCCTTACTTTGGTCTTTTTTCTTATTATCTTTATCTTTCTTTTCTTTATTTTTATTGTCCTTTGGACGAGTCGACGCCTCGTCCTTACTTTGGTCTTTTTTCTTACTATCTTTATCTTTCTTTTCTTTATTTTTATTGTCTTTTGGACGAGTCGACGCTTTGTCCTTACTTTGGTCTTTTTTTTCTTTATT
>JAMOQH010000117.1 GCA_027064085.1 bacterium
AAATTCCTGAATCTACTCCTGAAGAGGACACCACAGAAGGCTCAATTGATATTGAAATTCCTGAATCTACTCCTGAAGAGGATACCACAGAAGGCTCAATTGATATTGAAATTCCTGAATCTACTCCCGAAGAGGACACCACAGAAAACTCAATTGATATTGAAACTCCTGAATCTACTCCTGAAGAGGATACCACAGAAAACTCAATTGATATTGAAAATATCTCAAAAGAAGAAGTGCTTTTGAGTAAATTAAATGATCAACCATCAATTGATGAAGAATATGAAGAAAAGAAGCCAGAGGTTTTTAATAAATCTAGTTATTATTTTAAAACGAAAGAAGAGTATATTAAAGCTAAAAATGGTGAAAATGTTGAAATATTGGAGAAAAAGAAAGTTGATTTACCGGTTTTAGATTTATCAGAAGTTAATATAATTGAAACCCCAGAACCTCAAACTGAAAAGTTAGAACTAGAGATGTCAAATATTATTATTGAAAAAGATGATGATGAAATAAGTAATAAATCTATTGAGACAGAAGAAACATTCTTAGGTGAAGCATCTAGAACTAATATTGAGATTAATCTTACAGAAGAAGAAGTTGAAGTTAAAAATGAACATATTACAATAAACTCAGAATTAATCACTCCAATAAATATGCGGGTAGAAGATTTTGTTGATAAGTTAAATAATGCAAAAAGAACTTCAATTAATGATATTATTTCAGAAAATAAAAACTTAAATTCCCTTGAGGTAATGGATAAGATTTTAGAGATATTTCCAGGCAGATTATGGATGAATGAAATTGATGCTTATAATTTTATTGTTCCAATAGAGCAACATGGGCCTATACTATATTATTTGGTAAAGAACAAAGATATTAATTTATCCAAGTTAAAAGAATTTTTTAATTCAATGGATAATCAAAAGAAGTTTTATTCTATTTATATTTATACTAAAATTAAAGATGAAGATGTTATTCCAAGTTTAATTAATAAGATTACTGATAGGGTGGTATCATTAGTTGCAATAAAAGCTCTTGAAAATCATAAAAAATTTAAAATATATACAAGAATTAAGTATAAATTTGAATCAGCGGTACATTCTAAAATGCCTTCCATTGTAATCGATTGGATTACTGCAATTAAAATATTAAGAGATGAGTTTTTTGTTCCAATTTTGATAGATGCTTTAGATACATGGAAAAAAGAAAAAATTATTAAAAATAAGATAGTAGAATTATTAACAGAACTAACTAAGCAAGATTTTGGCGATTCTGAAAAAAAATGGTCAAAATGGTGGGCAAATAATCAATATAAAATGAGAAAAGACTGGATTTTAGATGGTTTGATTCATAAAAAGAAAAAAATAAGAATATCTTCTTTAAATGAAGCCAAAAAATGTTTTAAATCTTTATATAATTACACTGTTGATTTATCTACAAAAGAACAATTAAAGATTATAGATAAAATAAAAGAAGATGAATATGATAAAAGAAGAGGGGTTCTTTAAAGTTTAAATTTATAATATATTAACTTTTCAAAAAATTAACAATAATAACAAATTTAATTCCTGCTAGGGTGATAGGATTTAATTGTGATATTATTATTGCATTTAATATGTTAAATAACTAAACTTATTGTAAGAGTTTTATATAAATTGGAGAGAGATGAAAATAATAATAAAAAAAGTAATAAATTTTAAAGAAGATCTAAAAACCCTTAAAGAAAGAGACCCTGCTGCTCAATCTATTATGGAAGTACTACTCTTATATCCAGGAGTTCATGCAGTATTAGTACATAGATTCTCACATTATTTATGGAAAAATAATTTCAAATTATTATCAAGAATAATTTCTCAAGTATCTAGAAATTTTACTGGAATAGAAATACATCCTGGGGCCAAAATTGGAAGAAGATTGTTTATTGACCATGGAATGGGGGTGGTAATAGGAGAAACTACCGAAATCGGTGATGATGTTACAATTTATCACCAAGTTACATTAGGTGGAGTATCCTTAAAAAAGGGAAAACGACATCCGACTCTAAAAAACAATGTTGTAATAGGTAGTGGAGCAAAAATTTTAGGTGCAATTACTGTTGGAGAAAGTTCTGCTGTTGGCTCTGGCTCTGTTGTTGTTAAAGAAGTTCCTCCTAAAAAACGAGTTGTTGGGGTACCTGGACGAATATTGCAAAAAACTAAAAAAGAAAGTAAGCTAAAATATGACTTAGAACATGGTTCGCTTCCTGATCCTATTGTAAAAGCACTTAAAGAATTGTATCAAGAGGTTAATAAACTAAAAGAGTTACATTTGGAAACAAAAGAAAATAAAGTTAAATGTCCCGAATTTATAAATGGAGAGGGTATTTAAATGATATTATATAAAGTTTGTCGGAGTTATAGGGTTTTCACTTTTATTGAAAAATAACCTAAAAAAAATCACATTTTACCTTTATTATTAGTTAATTTATTATTTTAGAGGTAAAAATGCCTATAGTAACACACTCATTTCAATTAATTGGTAATACTCCAATGTTAAAACTTAATAGTATTGTTTCAGAAAATAGTGCAGATGTTTTTGTTAAACTTGAATTTTTAAATCCAGGTGGAAGTGTAAAAGATAGAATTGCATTAAATATGATAGAAACCGCAGAAAATGAAGGTGAAATTTCTTCACAAAAGACTGTTCTAATTGAACCTACATCAGGAAATACAGGAATAGGAATTTCTTTGGTTGCTGCTTCAAAGGGCTATAAGGCAATTATGGTTATGCCTGATTCTATGACTCCTGAAAGAAGAAAATTAATTAAAGCTTATGGTGCAGAAATCATTTTAACAGCGGGAAATTTAGGAATGAAAGGAGCAATAGATAAAGCTCAAGAATTAGTGGATAGTAACGAAAATTACTATATGTTAAAGCAATTTGATAATTTAGCAAATCCAAATGCACATGTTAAAACTACAGCGATTGAAATACTAAATGATATGGAAAACAATATAGATGCTTTTGTTGCAGGAGTAGGAACGGGTGGAACATTTACTGGGGTTTCTACAGTTTTAAAAGAGAAAATAGCTAATATTAAATTATATGCAGTTGAGCCTAGTGAAAGCCCTGTTTTATCGGGGGGAAAAGCTGGAGGACATAGGATACAAGGAATAGGTGCAGGTTTTATTCCTAATATTATGAATACTGAGTTAATTACAGAAGTTTTAAAAATAAGTAGTGAAGAAGCGTATGAAATTTTAAGGTTAATAGCAAAACAAGAGGGAATATTTTTAGGACCATCTGCTGCTGCTGCTGTTGCGGCTGCTATAAAAGTTGCTCAAAAGTTAGGAAAGGGTAAAAGAGTTGTTGTAATTGCTCCTGATAACGGGGAAAGATATTTATCTATATTAGATATTTAGTTTAAAAATTTTATTTTTATAAGCTTTTCAGCCAAATAAATTTGTCTTACAAGCAAAAAAGTAATCAAAGTAAAACTTTGTTTCTTTTTTAGATATGTTTAGTAATTTTAATACTCCAATAACAGCTTTTTTAACATAGAAACTCTATCTCTTGCACTTGCTGCTTTTTCAAATTCTAGTTTTTTAGCATGACTTCTCATCGCTGTACTTAGTTTTTTGATTTCTTTTTCTATTTCTTCTTTTTTATTAAATTTCTCTTTTACTTCTTTTTTAAGGTCGAAAGCATCTTTTTTCACTTTTATAATAGATCTTGGAGTAATATTATTCTTTTTATTATATATTATCTGTATCTTTCTTCTTCTTTCTGTTTCTTTTATTGCATAAGCCATAGAATTTGTAATTTTATCCCCATACATAATAACCCTTCCATTTACATTTCTTGCAGCTCTTCCACATGTTTGAATTAATGATTTTTCACTTCTTAAAAATCCTTCTTTATCTGCATCTAAAATTGCAACAAGAGAAACTGATGGCAAGTCTAAACCTTCTCTTAGTAAGTTAATACCAACTAATACATCAAAGAAGTCATCTTCAAAATCAGCTATAATTTTTACTCGTTCCATGGTATCAATATCAGAGTGCATATATCTAACCCTTACGCCTAAGTTTTCGTAGTATTCCGTTAAATGTTCAGCCATCTTTTTAGTTAAAGTAGTAACTAATATCTTTTCTTTATTTTTAATTACTTTAGATATCTCTCCATATAAATCATCAACTTGACCTTTTATTGGTCTTACTTCTATTTCAGGGTCTAGTAATCCTGTTGGTCTGATTATTTGTTGAACTATATTATCAGATTCATCTATTTCATAAGCAGATGGAGTAGCAGAAACAAAGATAGTAGTACCCATTCTATCTTCAAATTCTTCAAATTTTAATGGCCTATTATCTAGTGCAGATGGTAATCTAAAGCCAAAGTCTATAAGAGTTGTTTTTCTTGCTTTATCTCCCATGTACATACCTCGTAATTGAGGGAGCATTACATGTGATTCATCTATAAATAATAGATATTCTTTAGGAAAGTAGTCTAAAAGAGTGGGGGGTGGGTCTCCAGCTTTTCTACCTGTAAAATGTCTTGAATAGTTTTCTACTCCATTACAAAAACCTGTTTGTTCTATAAGCTCAATATCGTATTTTACTCTTTCTTCAAGTCTTTGATGCTCTAATAGTTTTCCTTCTTTTTTTAGTATGGGCAAAACAGCAAGTAATTCATCTTGTATTGATTTTAATGCTCTTGCCACCATGTGATGGTCTGTTGTAAAGTGAGTTGCAGGATAAACGGCTATTTTTTCGAGTTGTTTTATTTCTTTTTTGGTTAGAAAATCTATTTCATAAATACTTTCTATTGTATCACCAAAAAATTCTATTCTTACCGCATTTTTTTCTTCATAAGCAGGAAAAATTTCGAGAGTATCTCCTAAAATTCTAAAATCTCCTCTTTCAAATGCTATTGTGTTGTTTCTGTAATTAATTTGAACTAATTTTTTAGATATTTTTTCTATACTGTAGTCCATTTCAGTTTCTAAATATAATAACATATCATAGTATGCTTCTGCACTACCTAAACCATAAATTGAAGATACTGAGGCTACAATAATTACATCATTTCTTTCAAAAAGAGCTTTTGTTGCTGCTAATCTCATTCTATCTATTTCTTCATTTATGAGTGCAGATTTTTCAATATAAATATCTTTTCCAGGAATATAAGCTTCTGGTTGATAGTAATCATAATAAGAAACAAAATATTCTACTGAGTTATTAGGAAATAAAACCTTGAATTCAGAATATAATTGAGCCGCTAAAGTTTTATTATGAGCAAGTACTAATGCAGGTCTATTAATTTTTTGTATTACATTTGCCATAGTAAATGTTTTTCCACTTCCTGTAACTCCCAATAATACCTGACGGTCAATTTTATTTTTTATACCATTTACAAGAGAGTCAATCGCTTTGGGTTGGTCTCCAGTTGGTTTATGTGGAGAAGTTAATTCAAATCTTTTTTCGTATTTCATTGTTTCCTTTTATTCTATCCAATTTATATCTTTTTGTTTTCTTTTAATGATTTTATTATATTTATATTTTGGATAACCAAACATTATTGATATTGTTGCTTCATGGTTTTTAGGAATATTAAAAAATTCTTTTATATCTTCTTCTTTGTTAATTGCAGCAGGAATAATTCCATTCATTGTGGCTCCAAGACCTATAGAATGCATTGCTAATATTAAATAACTTGCATATATTAAAGCATTATCGGTATGTTCTTCTGTAGACTTATCTGAATGTAAAATAATTAAAGCTGGAGCATCTCTAGTTATTCTATCTCCATATTCTAATTTATAATTATTCATTTTTATCATAGGGTAAAGATGGCTTTTTAAAGTATTAAATAGTTCTTCTCCCTTCTTAAATTTAATTACTCTACTTACGATAGGACTATCCACCCATTTAATAATATTGTCAAGAAATTTTTCTACTGAAGGCAAAATACTTTCAATTTTTTTACGATTATTTATGATTGTAAGATTAACTCCACTTGGGTTTGCTCCATAGGGGGCAAACTGTAAACTATCAATAATTTTTTGTATAGTTTCTTTTTCTACTTTTTTATTTTTAAAATTTCTTACCGAACGGCGAGTTGATAAAAAATTAATAAATTCATCAAAATCTATTTTATTATTAGGTAATTTATCAAAATCATTTTCATAAGAATAATATGGAACTTTTACTGCATCACTAGAACAAATAGCCATACATTGACCACATTCTAAGCATATACTTTCTCGTTCTTTAATAAAATTGACTAAATTATTTCCATCAATTTCTAGTAAATTTACAGGGCATACTTCAATGCAAAGTTTACATTTCTTACATTTTTTATTATCAACATAGAAATCCATTTATCCTCCAATAAAAAGGGTTTAAATATTATAATATTTTATTAATAATATGTTCAATAAATAAATTTGTTTTTTTAAATAAAAGTTGCTATAGGAGTTAATTAATATTAGAAAGGAATATCTTCGTCTTCAACAATACTAGCATTATTAAAATTATTATTCTGGTTATTATTATAAGAATTATTATTGTTTTGGTTATTATTGTTATAAGAGTTATTATTTCCATAAGAATTATTATAGCCACCGCCATTATTTTCTATTTTTTGTAAAATTCTTACTTGATTAGCCCATATTTCAGTTTTATATCTGTTATTTCCATCTTTATCTTGCCATTTATTTGTTTTAATTTTACCTTCGACATATAACATGATACCTTTTTTGATGGTTTCTTTATATATTTCTGATAATTTATTCCACATTACAATATTATGCCATTCTGTTGACTCCTGTTTCTCTCCATTTTTAGTGTAATATTCGCTAGTTGCTAATGAAAACTTTGTTATTTGTGAATTGCCGTTTGGCATAAAACTTGTTTCAGGGTCTTTTCCTACTCTACCAATTAGAATTACTTTGTTAATACTCGCCATTTTATCTCCTTATTAAATACAATGTGCACAATCGCACTATAACTCTATTACTCAAATTTAAATTGTTTATCTTTTTTTAAATCTGGTTCTATTTTATATAATGGTTTTGATATAAATGCAAATATTTTTTTAAAAAATTCTAAATTAAATTTGTTTTTATTTTCTAGCATAAAAAGATAAGAATCAAGGTAGTTTTTTTGATTTATTAGCTTAAAAATTTTTTTTATTTTTATTGATAACTTATTGTATTCTTGAGGAGTATCAAAATTATTATTTACTGGTACATAAACCGATTTTACATAATTACCACTAGTAATTACACATTCTTTTTTACAATTTTGTAGTAATGCCTTATTTTGGGTAAAGAGTATTGCTAATTTATTATTTAAATTTTTATTTAACTCTATTTTAGTATTGATTTGTTTAAATTTTATCTTACTATTTCTAACTTTTAATGAAAAGATTTCTTCATTACTTAAAAGCCATGCATATTTATTTTTTTTAAAATATAAACTATATTTTTTATTATTCATTATTTTATAACTATACTTCATTGAGGGTAAATCAGAGATTATGATAGTTTTTAAAGGTTTTAAATTATTGGGAATATTTCCATATTTATTTGGAGAGTCTATAATTAATAAATTATATTTTAATTTAAGTATGCTTTTTAGTTTATATATTGAATTCCCTAATGAAAATATAATATTTTTATTGTGATTACTATAATATTTTTGGTAGTTTTCAATTTGAGAAGTAGGGAGAATTATTAATTTATAATTTAGAGGAAGTAATTTACTAGATAATTTATCTATGATTAAGGACTCTTTAGAATAGTCATTATAAATAATAAAAATTATATTATTTTCATCTTTATTTAAAATCTTGATATTTTCTTTATCTTGGATAGTTTTTTGTGAAGTACAAGAGATTACAAATAAAGGTATAAAAAGAAATAAATATTTTAACAATTAGATAAATTTAAATGTAAATGGAACATCACAAATACTATAGGTTTCACCTTCAGAAATTTGTCTAATATCGTATTTTTTACCTTCAAACTCAAAACCATTAGTTGACCCCATATCTTTTATATAGTATTTTCCATTTTTTTGAAAAACCATAGCATGTTTCCTTGAAACAGAAGGATTATTAGTTATTCTAAAATCTGCATTTGAACCTCTTCCTATGATAAATTGTCTATTATTATCAACAGGATATGTTTCTCCTTCTGACTCTAAGAATAATTGCGGGCCAGCATTTACAGGTGGAACTGGAGGTTTAGGAGGTATTGGAGGCTTAGGAACAGTTGGCTTGCTTGGCTTCATTTTACCCATTTTCTGTGCTTTTGAAGCTAAATCATCTTCAAGAGAATATTTAGGAACTCTTTTATTTGGTAAATCAATATATCCTTTAGAGTGAGCAAATTCAAGTAATGCTGTATTGATTAAATAATCTTTTGTCATTCCATAATCTTCAGACATATCACCTATAATTTTAGATAAAACTTCTTTACACATAAAAGTTTCTTTAATATGTTTTCCTTTAGCCATTATTCCTCCAACTAAATTTACTAACCATAATATTACAAAATAAATTATTAAGTCAAGGTTTTTTTAGTTTTTTATAGTATAAACATTGCTATTTTCTTTCAAATTTAAAATTTCTAAGTAAAAATAGGGCTCTTACATACCTAAATTGTTCTGCAATACTCCAAGCTGTTCTACCTTTGTAATAAATATTTTTATTTGCATTATAAAATAATAAAAGGTATAAAATACCTACTCTATTTAATTCTACTGCCTTAAGTAATGGAGGCATTTTATTTTCACTACCATTAATATCAAATCCTGCATTTATTAATATTTTAACCATATCATAACTTCCTCGTCTTACAGCAATTGAAATTAAATTTTGGTCTTTGAAATAATCCTTTTTAGATTTGAGTTCATTTTTAAACATATTTAAAACTCTATAATCTCCTCTATCAATAATATATAATAATAATGATTTTCCAGCTTTATCTTTTGGAGTAATTGAAGTTTTATTTTTTATCATAAGAAGATTAAATACACTATAATTATCTACAGCATAAAAATAAACAGTTTTATTATTATTGTCTTTAATGCGTAAATTAGTTTTATCTATTAGATATTTAATTATTGAATTGTTTTTTCTTGTAATTAAATAGAATAATGCTGTTTTACCAAAAATATCCTTTGCATTTGTATCAATATTCATTTTTAATAATTTTTTAATGATTTCATTAGTTTTAAATCTTTGACAGGCAATATGTAAAATGGTTTGTTTTTGTTTAGTTTTAACCGACAAATCAATATTGTCATAATCTAAGAGTTTAGTAAAAATTTTATAATCACTTAACTTAATTGCTACCATTATTGGGTAATTTCCATATTTAGTAGGTGTATTTAATAATTTTTTATTAATCTTTAGTAGCTCTTTTATTACTTCAATATTTTTGCTCTTAATTGCAAGTGTTAAAAGGTTCTCTCTTTCCGTTTCATAGTTAAGGGGAATTTTATTTTTTATAAAAAAATTACTTAATTTTAAATCACCAATTTTTACAGCTTGTGCTAAAATCATAGGGTCTTTCTTATATTTTACTTTTTTATACAAATAGTAAACAATTTCATGATGTTTTCTATTGATTGCAAAAATTAAGGCACTCCAGCCTTTTTTATTTTTTTGATTTACATTTGCTCCATATTTAACCAATAGTTTGACTGTTTTAAAATCCCCTAAAGTTGCTGCATACATTAATGGAGTTTTTAAAGTTTCCTGATTTATTTTATAATAAATTTTTTTAGTATTTCTGCCAATATTAGGATTTGCACCCTTTTTTAACAACTCTTTAGTTTTATCATAATTTTTATTTATTACAGATAACATTAAAGGGGTATAACCAGAACTATCATAGTTGTTTATTCCTGTTTGAATACTGAAAAAACCAATAAAAAATAATAAAAACATAACTATTTAACAATATCCAAAATAAGTTTAAAGTTTTCGGGCTTTTCTTTTGAATAAAATACACCTTTTTCAAATCTTTTTATGGCATCTTTGAGTTTGTCTTCATTATTGTGTATCATTATTGCAAGAGTTTCACCTTCTTTAACTTCATCTCCTACTTTTTTAAGTAGTTGTATTCCTACGCTTGGGTCAACATCATCTTCTTTGGTTTTTCTACCCGCACCAAGTAACATTGCTGCTACTCCGATATCTTCGGTATTAAAGTGATTAATATATCCATTTTGTTTTGCTTTTACTTCAAATTTTTCAGTTGCAACAGGGAGTAGCGAATAATCATCATAGGAGTTTTCATTTCCTCCTTGATATTTTATTATTTCTTTCATTTTTTCACCTGCTTCACCACTAGCAATTTTTTTATCAAATAAAGCATAAGCTTCTTCATCAGTTTTAACAATACCTGCAAGTTTAATCATTTCTGCACCAAGTTTATATGTTAAATCTTTAATATCTTTTGGGCCTCTTCCTTTTAATGTTTCAAATGATTCTATCATTTCAAGAGAATTACCTATCATTTCGCCAAGAGGTTGATTCATATTTGTAATAACAGCAGTAACATTTCTATCCATTTCTGCACCGATTTTAACCATAGATTGAGCTAATTCTTTTGCATCTTTCATAGTTTTCATAAATGCACCTGTTCCAACTTTTACATCTAAAACAAGCCCTTTAATACCCTCTGCAAGCTTTTTACTCATAATAGATGCTGTAATAAGTTGTATTGATTCTACTGTTGATGTTGCATCTCTTAGTGCATATATTTTTTTATCAGCAGGAATCATTTGCCCGGTTTGACCTATTAATGAAACTCCAACTTTTTTGGTCATTTCAATGAACCCTTCCATGCTTAAGTTTACATTAAATCCCGGAACTGATTCTAGTTTGTCAAGTGTTCCGCCTGTATGCCCTAAGCCTCTTCCTGAAATCATAGGGATATAAGCTCCACAAGAGGCTACTAAAGGAGCTAAAGGTATTGATATTTTATCACCAACACCACCAGTTGAATGCTTATCAACTAGATATCCTTCAAAGTTACCAAAATCAACAATATCACCACTGTTCATCATCTCAAATGTTAAAGTTGCTGTTTCTACTTCGTTTAATCCATTTAAAAAAGCTGCCATCAAGAAGGCTGACATTTGATAATCTTTTATTTCTCCACTAGTGTAATTTCTTACTAAAAATATAATTTCTTCTTTTGTTAATGCTTGTTTATCTCTCTTTTTTTTAATAATGTCTTGAATTCTCATATTTCTCTCCCAAAGTTAGGGTACTAATATAGCAAATTAATGATTATTCTTCAATTCTTTTATCTATTCTCTTTAGTTTTTTTATTACTAAGTGGTATTTTTACCTTTTGTAATACCTATTTAGTGAAAATAATTGCTAATAAGATAGTTGGTAAAAGGAATGTATAAACACAACTATGCTTATACCACTAATACGGTCGTTGCAAGAACATTTCGCCAAGCTCAGTACATTGCATTGCGTATATGTTTCTTTTATTATAGTAGTAGTGTTTACTGCTCCACAATTTCAACTCGTCTATTTCTTGCTTTTCCTTTATCTGTTGAGTTTGAGGTAACAGGGGAAAGATTTGCAACGCCATATGATTTGATTTGATTTGCATCAACACCATACTTAGATATTAATTCATTTTTTACTGCTTTTGCTCTGTTTTCAGACAATTTCATATTTGCTGTAAAACTGCCTATGTTATCTGTATGACCAACAATAAAAAACTTTTTATTTTTGTTGGAATTAAGGTACTTGGAAATATTTTTTAAGGCAGAAATTGATTTTTCAGTTAGTTTTGTCTTTCCTGTTTCAAAGAAAATACCAACAAGTGCTAAATGTCCATTTTTATCAATTTCTTTTGTTAAAATTTTTGCAGTTACTAATCCTATATCTGGATTCTTTATAGTTATTATATCCTGATTTATCATAGTAAATTTATCCTTTTCAATAATATAAATCATAGCATAATATGATGTATCATTGTTTTCAAATTTAGCTGCGATATAAGCATAATCATTACCACGGAAATTATATTTACTTCCAAATTTTTTATCTAATCCAAGTCCCTCTTGAAACATATAATATTGCCATTCATAACTTTCATTTCCAAGTTCATTGTCTCCAGAACCACTAAATAGTATTTTCCAATTAGATTTTTTTAATGCTGATAAATAATTTGCATAAACAAGGGAAGCATTGTTTTCTTTCTTTGTTGTATATTGAATTCGATTTACTTTTCCTTCTAATTTTAATTTTTTATCCCAATTTTTTCCGCCTCCGACATTTTTTATTTTTGTAATTGGCAAAATATAAATATCCCATTTTACCGTATTTTCGTATGCTATAAAAGAATCATTAAACCTTGAAATCAACGAATTATCTTTTGTGTTATTAATATCTGATGTTCTTTGTGCAAAAAGATTTGTTGGAATTAATAATATAATGGCTAAAATTAATGTTACTGTTTTCATTGTAAAACCTCCTTATTTATTAAAAATTAAATGATAATCCTATTTGTAGACCTATTCCTCCTAAATTTGTTTTTCATAATCTTAACGCCTTCACTATTCGCATATTTCAATTCTGTAGGAATAAAACTATATTTTATACCTGATATTAATGACAGAAATTTATTAACGCGAACTCAGGATTAAAATAAATGGCTCATTTTCTCTAAACACTATAAAATATAATAAAAAACTTATTACAGGATAAAAAAATGAACATATTGAGTATAATTAAATTATTTGTAAAAGTCAAAAATATATAGAAAATTAGCATTTATATTACAACAAATTTTTAAAATGGTTTCGTTATTACAAGTGGTATTTTCATTGATGAATATAATCGGAAAGTATAGCGACAAGTAAGAAAATAAAAAAAGAAGAACGGAGTTTTTATCTTCTTTTGATTCTTTGTTTTTTACTTGATTTGAACATTTGTCTTTGTGCTTGAACTTCTTGAGGGTGTTTTTCTAATCTAAATTGATACCATTCATCACCATAGACATTAAGTTTTATTTTTTTGTCATTTTGTAAATTAGTTAATGAAATATTTAGGTTTTTATCATTAGGTAAAATAGTTAAACCCTTTTGTAATACAGAAATAGCTTTATCCTTTTTCTTTATTTGTAATAAACACCAAGCATACATATTATAGAGAAGAGAAATCTTTTTATTAACTTTAATCGCTTCATCAAATATTGCTTCCATTTTATCATATTCTTTTTTCTTGAAGTGATTAGAAGCTAACATTGCTCTTGCGACCCAATGTCTCATAAAAGCTTTTTCTAAATATGGAAGGGCTTTTTTTACTTGATTATTAGTATAATATATTACTCCAATTTGAGCATTTATTTGAGGAACTATAAAAAACTGCCATTTTCCTAAAGGATAACCAGATTTAAGTATCTCAATTGCCTTATCTACAGAACGAAGTTGAGGGTTTTTAATTTTTCCCAATCTTTGGAACTCCATTTGCATATTCATCATTAATGTTTCAAAAATTCTGTATGTTTTTCTTGCCATAACAATATAAACAAAGACTAAGACAATTAATGATGGTAAAATTGCTGCCCAGTATGGGAAGCCAAATGGAACTTTTATCAATAAAAACATTAAAGCAGCTGAAGCTATTGATATTAAAAGATTATACATACACTCTCCTCAAAAAGAGACTGTTTTTAACATTATTTATTAAAATTATCAAGATTAAATTTTTATATCTAGTTTAAATTTAAAAATATCAATAACTTAAAAAATAAACATGAAATTTACAATGAATATTGCGATAAAAATTAGTTGAATTTCATTTGTCATTATGTTATTAATATGAGATTAAAGAGGAGGATTTTTGTTTATAACTTTGTTGAAAACTTTGTTGATAACTTTATTTTTTGTGTTTTTTTTCACAAATTTATATAGCTATGACAAACATTTTGGCTCAAAAAATTGCTCACAATGTCATAGCAAACAATACGATACTTGGAAGGCTTCGCCTCATTTTAAAGCAGATGAAGTTCTTACTGAAAAAGAAAAAAAAGACCCAACTTGTATGTCTTGTCATAAAACCAATAAAAAAGATAAGGGTGTTACATGTGAATCATGTCATGGTCAAGGTAAAGATTATGCAAAAGATTATGTAATGAAAGATAAAAAACTTTCAAAAATATTAGGATTAAAAAAAGTAACTCAAAAAACTTGTGATAGATGTCATAATAACTATTCTAAAACAGGTAAAAAAGATATAGATAAATTTAAGGATATATGTCCATCAAAATAATTCCATTTATAATTTATACAATTAGTATAATACCTTACCTTATGCTTGATAATCAATATGTAAAATTATTTTTATTGTTGATTATTTCATCAATACTGTTTTACAATATTATAAAGAATCTTTTGAATGAAAAGTCAAAACTAGTAACCCCTATTATAAATATGATAATTTTGGTTTTGTTAATTATAACATTTTTATATCAACCGTTTACTGTAATTAAAGAAATTACTGGTGGTGAATATATATCATTTGGTAAAACTAAAGAAAATAAACTTAAGAAGCTAAATGGTAAATTAACTGTTATTGATAATAATGGAGTTGAATTTATTAAATTTAAAGATGATAACTCTTTTTTGATAAAAAAAGAATATAAAAAGAATATAAAAATAAATAATCTTCAAGTTGAGATACTCTCTAAATCAAAATACTTAACGGGAAATTATATATTGTATATAAAAAATAACTTAACAAATGAAAATCAAGAGTATTCAATTTCAAATAGTGGAAATATTGACTTTGGCAATGGAATAAAAATAAAAATGCTAAATAAATCTAATAATTTTAAAAACTCAGGTAAAGCTATTCAAATCTCTTATAGTTTTCCACAATCTAAAAGAAGTCATAAGCAATGGCTTTATAAAGATTACAAGGAATTTAACCTAATTACGGGCTCTGATGACCCTCTAATTATTATGTATGCAGATGATGAAGCCAAAAATATTTATCATGTAAAAATATCTTTTATTCCGCCGTATCAAGAAACAATACTTTATTTAATAATACTACTATCTTTGATATTTTTAATTTTAAACTTATTTCATATAAAAGATAAAGTAAAAGAGGAAAAAAATGAAAATTAAATATTCAGAATTTATAACATCTGCAACTAAACCTGCTCAGTATCCAATTCACCACTTATCAGAAATCGCATTTATTGGCAAATCCAATGTTGGCAAATCATCATTGATAAATATGCTTTTAGAGAGAAAAAAACTTGCAAAAGTATCATCTACACCTGGTAAGACTACTTTAATTAACTTTTTTGATGTAAATGGTGAAATTTCATTTGTTGATCTACCGGGTTATGGTTATGCAAGTCGTTCTAGAAAGGAGCAACAAAACTGGGGCGTAATGATAGAAACATATTTAAGTATTAGAGAGAATTTAATTTTATTCTTTTTGTTACTAGATATAAGAAGAATTCCTTCTGAAAATGATTTGCAAATACTTACATGGTTAAAATCATATACTAAAAACTTTGCAATTATTTTAACTAAAGCTGATAAATTAAACCAAAAAGAAAGAAATAAGCAAATTAAAAAAATTTCAGAGAAAACTGGTTTAGATAAAAAAGACTTTTATGTGATATCGGCACTAAAGAAAACTGGAAGAATTGAAGTTTTAAAATTAATAGAAAATACTCTTGAAAACCACAGAAATGAAAAAATATATGCTCCAATAAAAGATATGGAAGATGAATAATTTAAAAATATCTGATTTTAAATTCAAACATTTAAATGATATATTAAAGATAGAGCTAGATGCTTATGGTCGTGATCATTGGAATAGAGATGTTTTTTATTCTGAGTTAGATAAACCAAACTCCTATAATAAAGTCGTTTTAAATAATAATAATAAAGCAATTGCTTTTTTGATAACATCAAACCTATTTGAAGAGGCCGAGATATTATCTATAGCTGTATCGAAAGGGTATCAAGGAATGGGGGTTTCTAAATTATTACTTAATGATTTTATTAAATATAGTAAATTTAATGGAATTGAAAAAATTTTTTTAGAAGTAAAAGAAAATAATAAAATTGCAATTTCACTCTATATAAAATTTGGGTTTAAAAAGATATCACAAAGAAAGCACTATTATTCAGATGGAACTAATGCTGATATTATGATGCTTGAATTTTAAATAAATAAAAATAATAAATAAAAATTAACCTTTTTAGCATAGTAATGTCTTAGTAGTGTTGATTAATTATTCCGTTGGAGGAAATATGAAAAAGCTAATGATAATTGCATTGATTCTAATGTCATCTGTGATGTTTGCGCAAAGAAAAGGTATGGGAAATGGCCAAGGAAAGGGGCCTAGTGCTATGAAAAATCTTAGTCCAGAACAAAGATTTCAGAATCGTACTCAAAGAAAGTATGAAATGGTTAAAAAGCATTTAAGCAAAAAAAACGCAGATAAAGTTCTACCTATTTTAAAGAAGTATGATAAAAAAGTATTTGCTTTAATGAAGCCTCATATGGAAAAAGCTCAGAAATTAAGAAGTGCCGAATATGCAAATTATAAGGCAAAGCTTACTTTGATAGAAGAAGGATTGGATTTAAGAGTAAAAGTTTTAAAGTTGAAAAAACAAGAATTGAAAGAATTAAAAGCTACGGGCTTAAGTAATGAACTTTTAGTGAAAATTGCTAGAAAAGAAATGCGTCATGGAAAAAGAGCTAGAAGAGGAATGAGAGGTCTTCGTGGTAGAAGAGGAATGAAAGGTCATCATAATAGAAGAGGTCAAAATCAAGGAAATAACCCTTGGTAAATAAATAAGAAAACAAACACAGTTTAATTAGGGGCTTTATGCCCCTTTTTTATATTTTAATCTTTTTTTTAAAAAATCCGATAGAGTAATAATAATACTTTATGGAGTTTATTATGGGCTTTTGGGATATTTTCAAAAAAAAGGAAAAACAAAAACAAAAAATAAAAAAAACTCCATCTTTACCTACAACTAAAAACAAAAAAGCTAAAGAATCAGATAATTCAACCGATAAAGAACTAATAATTAATGATAGCTTACTTGAAGAACTTGTATATAAATGGGAAGGTGGAGATGAAATTATTGACTCTTTAGTTAAAGAGGCAAGTAATCAAACAGAGGCTAATGTTAAGTTTATTGAATATCTTGTTAATTTGATTGATAGTGAAAAACTTGAAATACCTATGTTGCCTGATATTGTAATGAAAATTATAAATTTGTCTGAAAACCCAGATACTGAAATTGCCAAGTATGTTGAACTTATTAAATCAGATCAAGCTATTGCCTTAAAGGTTATAAAATTAGCTAATTCTACAATGTATAAAGGGATTAGAGATGTAAATGATTTAAATTTAGCAATAAGTAGAATCGGAATAAATGAGTTAAAAAATTTAGTATTAATGCTTTCTTTGCAAAGTAAGATTTTTAAAAATAAAGAATTTAAAGAATTAATTGAAGAAATATGGAAAACTTCTTTGCTAACATCAATTTTGTCTTCAAAACTAGCTTCTTATTATAGTTTAAATGCTTCAAATGCATATACCATTGCATTAACACATGATGTTGGAGAGATAATAGTATTTAATTCTATTAAAGGATATGAACAGTTTTATAAAAGAAAATACAAGGTTGATGCTTATTTTATAAAGAGAATTGCAAAGTCATATCATCAAGAAATTTCTGCTTTTACATTAGCTCACTGGAATTTTTCAAAAGAGCAAATTGATATCGTTAGAAACCATCATACTCCACCAATGGATAATTCTAATGACTACCATAAATTATTGTTTATAGCATATCAAACATCAGTGATTTTACTTAATTTTAAATTCAATAAAGATAATATTTATAATTTCCCTTATGAGTTTTTAATTAAGTTTTCAAAGCTCCCTTTAAGTGAAGATGCTTTTTATTTACTATTAAAAGATAGTTTAAAGGAATTTAATGACTTATCTTTAATAATTTCTTGACATATAATCTAAATTTTGAAAGAATATAACGAACTTTTTGATAGGTAAAACATGAAAATAACATTTTTAACAACTTTGTTTCTGTTTTTTGCGATAGGCTTAACATCTTCTCTTATGGCAAATACAAATATAAATGATTCTATTAAGAATTTAAAAAAAGATTATTCTTCTAAGCAAGTAGTAAATGATTTTAATAAAAATGAAATACTTTTAGCTAGAAGAAGTGGTGGCAGGAGTGGCTCAAGAGGGTTTTCAAGTAGGAGGTCTTCAAGTCGTAAAAGTTATGGTGGTTCTCGTAGCCGTAGCCGTAGTGGAAGTAGCTATGGTTCAAGAAGTAGAGGAAGAAGTGGAAATAATTTTATTTATGTTAGTGGCGGTGGTCATCGCAGTGGCTATTATGGTAGCAGAAGTCGTGGCGGTGTTTCATGGATAGGTGTATTAATATTTTTATTGATTATTGGGCTTATAGTTTTCTTTGTTATAAAAAATAGAAGAAATAGTGGAGGGGGATATTCTGAAGGATATGCCGTGCCAAGTGAGGAATTCAATACGCTAAAGCTTCAATTTGCCCTTTATGCAACTGCAGATGATTTTGAAAAAGAGGTTAAAAACCTTGCTAAAGAATTGGATTATGATAGTGAACAAGATCTAAAAACTCTTGTTAATGAAACGAGTATGTTGTTAGTTCAAAATCAAGATTATATTAAATATGCTTTTGTTAAACAAGGTAAAGCGACTAAAAATATTGATGTTGCTGAAAGAAATTTTGATAGTTTTATAAATGAAGAAACTGCTAAGTTTAGCCAAATAACATTTCAAAATAGAAGTGGAAAAGTCAGGGATAGGGATTTAAGTGATGGAAATAAGCCTGATTTTATGGAAGTAGATGAGTATTTCATTATAAGTTTGGTTGTATCTTATGCAAATACTAAAATAAAACTTAAAGATGATAATTATTCTTGGGATGAATATAGTGAACTTTTAAGAAATGTTGGAGCTATTCCTTCAAATAATATTGTTGCTGCTGAAATTATATGGTCTCCTGATGCAGATGATGATATTTTAACTGAAGATGACATTATTACTCATTATCCATACATGATTCAATTATAGGATGAATATGAAATCTTTTTTTATTGTATTAATATTTTTTATTTCATTTTCTTTATTTGGCAATAAAGGAAATAGTGATAATGTATCAAACAAGAATTTAATAAACTCCGTTTTAAATCAAAAGCAACACACAAACAAAGTTGCTAAAGAAAATTATAATTCTGAAATTTTATTGGCTAGGAGAAGTGGTGGGCGTAGTGGTGGTCGAAGCTTTTCTAGCAGGAGATCATCAAGTCGAAGTAGTGGATATGGTGGCACAAGAAGGTCTTCTTCAAGCAGAGGATACTCAAGAGGTAGAAGCGGAGGTGGATTCTTCTTTTTTGGAGGAAGTATTCAATCTCTTGTTATCTTTTTGATAATTATGGGTATTATTTACTATATTAGAAATAGAAATAGAAACGACAACGATGACGATGATTTTAGGGATAGATTCTAATGCTATGTCATATTTGTAATAAAAAATTAGAAAAGACTACTAAAGGAAATGTAGATCTTTATCTTTGTCCAAGTTGTGAGGGTATTGCTGTTAAAGATAAAGATTTAAAAAATATTATATTAATGACAAAAAAGGTTATAAGAAAGGATAGTTCTGCTCCTCCAATTAAAATTGATGTAATGAAATATTCAAAACAAAAAGTTCCTTTATCTAAATGTCCAAATTGTAGATATAATTTATATGTAATTGAAAGTAAAGGTTTAGAGTTGGATTATTGTTTAAATTGTAAAACATTTTGGTTTGATAAAGGAGAGCTTTCATCTTTTATTGAAAGATATAAAAATGGTAAAGCAATTATTTTAGAATCTTCAGAATATACTGATGATTCTGTCATAAATCTTATTTTTTCATTGATTTAATAAAAATATATTGACAAATCGCAAAAATTCTGCTAAAAGATTCGAGCTTTAATTTTTTTATTAGAGTATGTACTGGGGCGTGGCCAAGTGGTAAGGCACCGGATTTTGATTCCGGCATTCGCAGGTTCAAATCCTGCCGTCCCAGTTTTTTTTTATGCTGGGGCGTGGCCAAGTGGTAAGGCACCGGATTTTGATTCCGGCATTCGCAGGTTCAAATCCTGCCGTCCCAGTTTTTGTTTAGAGTATATTTCTTTGGAGTTGAACATGCTTACAGTATATGAAAGGATTGGTAAAGGTAAAGAATACAATCACAAATTAAAAGCGAAAAAACTTATTCCTGGAGTTGTTTATGGTACAGGTCTGAAATCACCATTAATGGTTGAATTTAGTCCTAATGAATTTTTAAAAGCAATTAAAACTCCTAAAAAATTCAATACAATTATAGAATTAGATATTAATTTTACTGATGGTAAAAAAGAAACTAAAAAGGTATTTTTAAAAGAATTACAAAAACATCCTTTTAAAGAAGAATATCGTCATGCTGATTTTTTTGCTTATGACAATGATGTTCCTCAAGTATTTAAAGTTCCTTTTAAAACAGAAGGTCGTGCTGTTGGTGTTATTGCTGGTGGTAAATTAAAAATTGCAATGAAGAAAATTAAAATTCTTGCAAATCCTGAGCAAGTACCTGTAGAGTTGGTACATGATATTACTAATTTAGAGAGAGGTGGTGTTGTAAGAATTTCTGATCTTGCATATCCAGAAGGAGTTAAGCCTTTATATAGTCCTCGTCAAGCACTTGTTTCTATAACTTCTCTTAAATTAGGACCTAATGGTCAAGAGATTGTTGAAGGTGATGAATTAGAGTTAGAAACAGAAATAGAAACAGAAGAATAATTGTCAGAATATTGTCGTTTTCAATAAAATCCAATAAAATTTAATAAATATCTTTAAAATGTAGTAGAATTATCAGGAAAAAATATTGCTTCGTTATAATTATCATGGGGGTAATTATGACTGTAGAAAAAATAACAGCTTCATCAATGAATAGGGCAATGTTGAAGGCTAAAAGAATTTTTAAAGATGATGCTATAATAATAGAGTCTAAAAATATTGTTTTAGATGGAAAGAATTATTATGAACTACTTGTTTCTGGAACAAGAGTAGCTAATGAAAATGAAGAAATAAATTATGCCAGAGAAAATGCTCAACAAGTTTTAGATATTGTAAATAAAATAAATAGAGATAGTCAAAAAAAAGTAAAAACAGAAAAGCCAATTAGTATTTCAAATAATTTAATTAATGATAAATTAAAATATTTTTTTGAAGATGAATATGATATCATATTAGGTTTAGATAAAAATAAATTGGAGATATATAAAAAACTAAGAAAAAAACAAATTTCTTATGATATTGCTTATTCTATTGTTCAGGAATTATTTGATTTCGGGTTTGAGAGTAAAGATGAGCAAAATATGATAATTGAGAGAATTATTAAAGATAATCTAAATGTTTCTGGTAATTTGTATAAAAATAATTATGAACAGAGAATTGTATCTTTGATGGGAACAACAGGTGTTGGGAAAACTACAACTTTAGCTAAAATTGTTTCAGAAGCATTAATTTCTTATAATAAAAAAGTTGTATTATTTACATTTGATAATTATAAAAAATCTACACTACTTCAATTAAAGGTTCATGCCTCTTTATTAAAGGTTCCATTTGAAATAGTTAAATCAAGAAATGATTTTGAAAATAAGTTGATAAAATATAGTGATTATGATTTAGTTTTGCTAGATATGGAAGGAATTGATGTTTTTGATGATAACGAATTAGATAATCTTAAACATTTATTAGCTATGCCTCCTAAAATAGAAAAACATTTAACTTTACCGGTTAATTTAAGAGAATATGATCAGGAAAAGATCTTTAAAAAGTTTAAAGTATTTGACCCTGATTATTTAATTTTTACAAGGCTTGATGAAACTGATTTATATTCTTCAATGTTAAATATGAATTTAAAAACAGATATACCTATTTCATATTTAACAACAGGTCCTCATATTACAGGAGATATAATGTTAGCGTCTAAGGCTAAGATGGCTAGATTAATTATGAATTAAGTAACTGCAATTTATTAACAGCTCTATTAAATTCATTTTTTAAGTTATCAAAAATTTCATTAACGGAAAGAAGTTCATTTATTAATGCAGAGGATTGTCCTGCTAGTGGAGTACCATTGATGATATCACCTTCTATAATAGCTTTGTAAGACCCTCCATGACCAATATTTTTTAATATGTTTTCATTTGATAAGTCAGAATATTCCCAAGATAAGATTTTTTGAGAGAAGTCATTTTTTAGAGCTCTAACCGGAGCTAATCTTCTTCCTGTTAAAGTTGTTGAGTTGTCTTTACTATTAATTACTGCATTTTTATAATTAATATGTGAATCAGACTCTTTTGATGCTGCAAATATAGTCCCTAATTGAACTCCTGATGCTCCTAAAGCAAAAGATGCAAGGATCTGTTCACCTGTAGCAATACCACCTGCTATAACAATAGGAATAGTTACTTTTTTTACAATATTTGGAAGCATGACAAAAGTTGTTAGCTCATCTTGTCCATTATGCCCGCCAGCTTCCACACCTTCTGCTATAATTGCATCTACTCCTGCTTCTTCCGATTTTATAGCAAATTTTTCATTTGCAACAACATGTAATACTTTTATACCTGATTTTTTAAATGTTTGGGTATATTTTTTAGGATTTCCTGCAGAGGTTATAACAACAGGTACTTTGTAGTTTAAACATACTTCTGCAAGCATATCAGCATGAGGATAAATCATTGGAATGTTTACCGCAAAAGGTTTATTGGTATTACTTTTTAAGTAATTTACTTTAGAAATTAAATCTTTTGGGCTTAAACAAGATGCTCCCGCGATAGTGCCAAGTCCACCATTTTCAGAAACCGCAATAGCTAAACTTTCTCCTCCTGCCCAAATCATTCCTCCCTCTATAATCGGATATTTTATATTTAGGAGTTTAGTAATTTTAGTTTTATACATTTAAGTCCATAAAAAATAAGAAATAAGAAATATTATAATTCTTCTATTTTTACTGTAGCAATAGTAATATTATCTTCTCCACCTCTTTCTAATGCTTTGTCTATCATATGTTGTGCTAAATCATTAAAATCAACTTTTACAAAAGTATTTGCAATTTCAATTGGTTTAAAATATCTGTAATAACCATCACTACAAGCCATGAAAATATCATCTTTTTTTAATTCTTTTAATACATTACAATCTACTTCTACATCTGGATTGAAACCAACTGCTCGGGTAATAATATCTTTTATTTCATAGGTTTCGGCTTCTTCTCTTGTTATAATTTCATTGGCAATTTGTTCTTCTATTAGAGAGTGGTCTGTAGTTATTTGAGAAAGCAATCGTTTGCCTTCTGTCATATCATATCTTGATATATAAACTCTACTATCTCCAACCCAAGCGATATAAGCTTTTTTTTCAAATAAAAAAATTACAGTAATGGTTGTACCCATTCCAGCTTCTTCAGGATTCTTTTGAGAACGATTATATACATTTTTATTTGCAAGTTTTATAGCTTTTTTTAAAAAAATAACAGGATCTTCTTTTTTATGTTTTAAAAGTTTAAAATTTTCTTTAAAATATTCATATATTGTATCAACAGTAACCTTACTTGCAACCTCCCCTGCATTATGACCGCCCATACCATCTGCAACAATATATAAATGCATGTCATCATATATGCCATAGCTGTCTTCATTATTTGTTCTTGCTTTGCCTAGGTCTGTTAAACCCTTTGAAGAAATTTTCATGTCCCCCCTAAAAATAATAAATAAGCCCTATCTTTCCTAATACATCATAGAATTTACTATTATACATGTAATGTAGCCTATTCGTTAACTCTAAATTAACTCTAAGCTTGTCAATAATTTTGATATATCCGCCTAAATTTAAGCCAATTCCATTTTCTAGATATTCAGTTGTATCATCTATATACTTAGAAAAAATTAAGTCCATACCTAGATAAATATTTAATATTTTATTATATCTAAATACATCGTATGAACTTCCTAATACTACTCCATAATATTCAGAGTCGTTAGAAAAGTTTACAACATATATTAAGTCAAATTTAAAATTTATTTTACTTTTAAGTTTCAATTCAATGTTTAATTCGGGGAAGCCTCCTAGTAATCTTCCATAAAGATATGAAATACCTGTTCCTAATTGTAGGGCTTTAGGCTTTTTGATGAGTTTATAATTGACAATTAAGTTTTTGTTGGTGATATTTATTTCTTTTTCGTATGGAAAGTATCCGTCTTTTAGGATAGATAGATTATATTTTCCAAATTTTAATGATTTTTTACAGTTACCTTTACAAATTTCTTTTCCATTTAACCTAATTGAAGCTTTTGGATATTTTCCATTTATTGTAAGTAATTTTTTTATATTTTGCATTTTGGGAAGATTTAAGTGATATGTTTGACCTAAATCTATTTTAAATTTTAGATTATTTTCTGCATAATAATCTTTTTTTTCTTTTATATTTATAGTTTTAGAAGAATCAAATTTAATTAATTCTCCTTTTTCTATCTTTTTACCATCAATTAATACCATACTATTTATATTATCTGATGTAATTACCAATGTTGCTTGTATTGGTAATAAGTTAATATTTAGAGCTATATCTTTATCTATAATCCAGAACTTTTTATCATAACACTGATAATTGTTTTTACAGACCTTAAGTTGATATTGACCTTCTTTTAAATCTATTTTTGAAGTGTCAGATAAAATCTTATTATTTATCATAACTTTTGAATCTGAAGGAACTAAATTTATTTTAAGGTTATATGAGTGTAGAATATTTGTAAAAAGAAAAAAAATAAGTATTGCTTTCATTATAATCTCCATAAAAGTAGTAAATTATATAAAATTAATAAGATAAAATCAATTTTTGATTTTAGAAATAGTTAAATTTAATGTTTTTTCTGAAAAATTGCTTATTTTTAGCTGTTTTAGAAAAACAAATTAATAATGTTAGAAAAATCATTGATTTTTCTAATATTATCTTTATAATTTAATTTTATTATTGTTTTGGGGGATAATGATAGATAATAAAATAAGATTAAAGACGAATAGAGCTACAATAGAATCATTAATTGAAAATAATGAAATCTTAAAAAACTCTATTTGGTTTAAATATCTTACCTTAGAAGCTAAAAGATACTGTTATGATACATCTAAGCCTAAAACAATTAATGAGGGAGAAATATTATACCCTCGCAAAGATTCAAATAAATTGTATTTTATTATTTCTGGTGAATTTTATATATTATTTAAAAAAAATAATTCTCAAAAATTAATAAAAGTTTTATCGGCGGGAGATTTTTTTTCAATAAGAAAGGATTTTGAGAATTTATTAATATATCCTAAAAAAAGATCTTTAGTATTTGTACTTGAAAAGGAAGAACTATTTAAAACTTTTTCTTATTCTCCGCAAAGTAAAAAATTATTAAAAGATTTCTTTGTGGAAATTGCAACTCAATTACAGACTTTAAATAATTTGAATAAATAAAATATAGCTTAGTCTAAAAGTT
Organism: bacterium; assembly: GCA_027064085.1. GTDB lineage: Bacteria > UBP6 > JAFGXH01 > JAFGXH01 > JAFGXH01 > JAMOQH01. Next base: position 25,648 of record JAMOQH010000117.1, read on the forward strand.
TATGTTTTTATTGGAGGACATTATGAAAATAATAATTATTTTAACATTATTAACAGTGAGCTTATTGGGTTCACAAATTGATAGATTAAAAAAATCAGAAACAGAAATCTTTAATCTTGCAAATGAGAAATATGAACTAAAAAGTAAAAAATATATCGAAAGAGATGAAAAAATTAAAACTATTTTAAATTCATTAATTGATTATGATAGTTTTGCGAAAAATACTTTAAGAGGAAAAAATAAAAAGACTAAAAAAACTTATTGGAATTCAATAACAGTAGAGCAACAAAAAGAATTTACTAGTTTATTTAAACAATTAATTGAAACTGCTTGGACTAAAGAATTAAAGAATTTTAATAAAAAAAAGAAAACTATAAAAAAAGATGAAAAATATCATATAGAATATAAAGACGAAAAATCAAGAGGTAATTTAACAATGGTTTATACTGTTGTTACAACAGAAGATGAAGTTACCGCTGTTGACTTTAGATTTACAAAAGATAAAATAACTGACTTTATTATTGATGATCGGTCAACAACAAGAAGATATAGAAAATCTTTTTCAAAACATATAAGAAAACATGGCTTTGATCATTTAATTGAAAAAATGAAAAATAAATTAAAAGAAGAAAAATAAATTATTTTTTAGAAAATACCTTTTTTGCAACAGATTTAACAACAGGACCACCAAGTAGTAAAACTTTTAAATATCCTTTTGTCATAATTTTAAAAATACCAATATGAAGTTTTACTTCTATTTTTTCTCCATTTTTTTTAGCTTTCATGATTTGAAAAAACTTTATGCCAAAATCACCAACATTTTCAGATTCGAATTCAACAAGTTTTTTAACAGCTCCTTGTTCGAGTTTTATTGTGAAATCTGGTTTACTAGGAGGCGTATCAAATAAAGTTGCAAATTTACCATCTTTTTTAAAGGAATAGCTTTTAGTATTATCTTCAAGAAATATAACTTCTCCTAAAGCCTTTTTACCTAGTGGTTTTGTTGCTTTGTTTGCAACCGTTCTATTATCGAAAAATTTTTTTAATAATTTATAACTTTCCAATTGATCTCCTTATTTCATAAAAACTTGTATAACCGCAATAACTGCACCTGTAATTCCCTCACCTGCAATACCGCCTGACGCTATAGATATAGAATATTTTTCCATTATGTCTTTCCATTTTAAAGATAGTAACCATTGAACAAAAGAACCTGCAAACATTATAACAGCATAGAACGCAGGGAGAACCATTGCCAAACCAAGACCCATTGCTGAAGGAAAAAATCTGGCAACCTTGGGTTTATATTTTTCTATGATAGGAATGATAATACCAATTGCAATTGAAAGATATAATGCAATATCAACGAATTTAGGTAGTTTTGTACCACTTGATACTAATTTTGCAACACCTGATGCTGTAATTGCTCCTAATGCAGGCATTTCTTTTGTTGCTATTCCATATTTTGAAGTAATTGCAAGGTAAACAGGTACAGCTGCTAATGCTCCTATTGTTAGGCCAATTAATTGAGCATAAAATTGCTTTTTAGGTGTTGCTCCAACTAAATATCCTGTTTTTAAATCTTGCATCATATCTGCAGCTTCAGATGCTCCTGAATATGTCACACCTGCAGTAAGTAATGTTGTTGTTGTACTTCCTGGATGAATTGCACCAAAAATAATTTGAGTAATATTTCCTAAAGAACTAACTGGATTAATATCAGTTTCTCCTGTTGCTCTTACTGCAATAATTGATAAGAAAAATGCAATAAAGATAGATAATACTGCTAGTAAAATAGGAACATCAAAAACCATTTTCATAATGATAATTAATCCAACTGAAGAAATAGATAAACCAACTGCCCATAAAGTCATTGGTACTTCAAGATGTTTAAAGTCTGTTAAAGCGTCATTGTCTCCATCTTTTGCTCCCTTCATTGATTTAAATGCATTTACAAATACTTTCCAACGCATTGCTGTTGCTGTCAGTCCGCTTGTTACCATTAGGGCAATTCCTGGCCACATTGTCCAATGAATAATTTTTCTGTATCCCATAGTTGCAACAATTCCACTATCAACTAGCCATGGAGCAATTACAAGCCATGTAATCAGCCCCATTCCCATCATTGTTATTGTAACCCTTAATCCTACAAGAAAACCTGCTCCAAATAACATAGGAGAAACGGCAACTCCCATTGTTAACTGTTCTGACTTATATTTGCCTATGCTGAAAAAAGTTGCAGGGATCATATCAGGTATTTTATGAAATGCATCTTGCAGAACCTTAATTAATGAACCTACTAAGCCTGTTCCTATTAAGACCATTGCTTTTTTCATACCATCACTGCCTTCTGCATGCATTGCTTCTATTGTTGTTGCGGCCGCAGTACCTGTAGGGAATTTTAATTTTTCATGAACAACAACTTGTTTTCTTAATGGTACGGCAAAAAATACACCTAAAAAGCTTGTAAAAAATACCCATAAGAATATTTTCCACCATGGCATATCAACACCCATTAAAGTAAGAGCAGGAATAATATTGACAATACAGCCAATACTTCCACCTGCAGAAGCCATTGTTTGGGTAATATTATTTTCTAAAGTTGTATAGCCTGCTACAACTCCAATGCTTATTAATGCTTTCATAAAAGCAAAGGATAAAATAACTGCAATTAATGAGCCTCCAACTCCCCAACCAATTTTTAATCCCATATAAACATTCATTGCAACCATAATCATTGCTAAAAACATACCAACAAACAATACTTTAGGGGTAAATTCATTGATTTTATTCCCTTTGTAGGTATTTTGATACCAATTTTGTTCTTCTGTTAAGACATTTTCATTTTTTTCATTATCCATTCCCTTACTCCTAAAATTCTTGAAATAAGTATATATAATGTTTGAGTGATTTTGTCAAAATTTTTTTATATAATTTTCTTTAGAGTATATATTCCAGTGGGCTTGAAAATCTATGTATTCGCCCTGTCGCTTTCGCGACCAAAGTGGTTGGAATGGCATCAAGAAATCTAAGCTAATTAAGCTCTTTTAAAATATTTCAAAAAATAAGTCAATATAAAATGAAATTAAAAATGGCTTTATGATAAAGCATGTTTAAATAATATCCTCTAATTTATTCCAAGGAAGAACAAGGGTATCTTTTCTTATTTCTTTAGTATCACCACCATAAATTAAAAATGATTTATTTATGGTTTTTGATATTTTATTATAATAGTTAATTCCTTTGAAAAAAGATTTTGTAATCGTTTTGCCTGACTTAAGTTCAAAAATATCTACAACGTTCAAATTTTCAGATAATATATCTAATTCATTGCCAGTTTTATCTCTCCAATAATATAAATTACTTTCTTTTCCTGTATTAAATCTAGATTTAAGCATTTCAGTAATTATTAAATTTTCAAACAATGCTCCTTTGAGATAGTGAGTGTTAATTTGTTCTTTATATTCTACTCCAAGTAGTGAACTTACTAATCCAATATCATAAAAGTATAACTTTGGCATCTTTATCACTCTTTTATTGTGATTTCTATGATGAGGCTTAAGAAAATATATAATATAACTTGATTCAAGTATTGAAAGCCAATCTCTAACTGTTGGAACGGTTAAACCCAAATCATTTGATAGTGAACTGAAGTTAACAATTTGTCCAACTCTTCCTGCTACTAATTTAAGAAAAACCTGAAATTTGTTCAAATCTTTTATATTTTTAATACTTCTAACATCTTTTTCAAGATATGTTTGTATATAATTTGGATACCAATCTGTTGGATGTAATTCTAAATCATAAATTCTAGGATAAAAACCTTTAAAAATATAATCATCATAATTATCATAAATAATATTGCTATTTTTTAGTTCCTGATATGAAAATGGAAGTAATTTTAAAATTGCAACACGACCAGCAAGTGTTTGTGATATCTGCTGGTGAAGTAGAAAATTTTGTGAACCTGAAAGTATAAATTTTCCTTTATCATTATCAACTTTTTCTTGAATATAAGAAAATAATTTTGGAACTCTCTGAATTTCGTCAAAAATTACATTGTTAGAGTAAGTTTTTAAAAAACCTCTAGGATCTTCAATAGCAAAAAATCTTGTATCTGGATTTTCTAAAGACACATATATCATATCAGGAAATGTCATCTTCAATAAAGTAGTTTTTCCTGATTGTCTTGGACCAGTTACTGCTACAACAGGAAATTTAGAAACTAAATATTTTAACTTTTCTGTTAACTTTCTATAAATCATTTTAATTCCAAAATAAAATCATACCATAAGACTAGACAAATTTAAAGTTATATTTTAAATTTGTCTAAAACCGTAATGCTCCAACTCTTCCTTCTCCACCATCCTCACTTCCTCAACAGATAAACCAGTATATTTGGAAATAAACTATAACGATAACTTATCTGCAAAAATCAGCCTACTTCTTATCGCATTCAAAACCAGTAATATTCCTTTCCTCTTCATCAAAATTAATTCCAACTAAATATATTTTTTTACCTTCATTCATATATTTCTGAGCATAATTTTTATTTATAATCTGTTGCAAAGCATTACCATTTCCAATTTTAAATTCAATAATATAAATTTTATCCTCAATCTTAACAGTTAAATCAATTCTGCCTTTATTTGTAATATCTTCAGCTATTAATTCTAATCCTAAAGACATTAAATAAGCATATAAAATACTTGCATAATATCCTTCATAATGTGAAATATTATTTTTTGTATAATTATTATTAGGAATTGATGCAAAAATTGAAATAAAGGCTTCTTTCAAATTATCTAAATCAGCATTTCTTAAAGATTTTAATATCAACTTTTGAATAGGTTGATATCTATAATTACTGGTTAAATGATCTATTAAAATATTATTCAATGATTTTTTCACCTCTTTATTCGGTATTTTTAGCTTATATTCTATGAAATCATCTTCATCAATAATCTGCTCATCTATGGTTAAATAACCAGTTTGTAAAAATAATGATTCTATTTTAATATTATTTATGTCAAAAGAGTTTAATAATTCTTCTCCAACTATTAAATTAGAGAATTGAGGTAGAAAATAGTTTTTTTCTTTAATAAGTTTAATTAAAAATGTAGGAGTCCCTGTTTCAAACCAATAGTTTTTATATTTATAGTCATTTTGTATAAAAAGTAATACATTATAAGGGTTATAAACCTTGTCCTTTAAAAAATTGTAACCATTATACCATGTTTTTAATTTTTCTAAATCAACTCCTTGTAAATATGGTAAAAATGAAGTTTCTATATCTTTTTGTGTGTATCCACAGATATTTCCATATCTAGCATTTAAGGTTATGTCTGTAATATTATTTAATCCTGAAAAAATACTTGTTTTACTAAATTTACTAACTCCAGTTAAAAAGGCAAACTTTAAATATTCATCACTTCCTTTTATTACTGAATAAAAATTAGCTAAACCTTCTCTTATTTCATTTGCTTGTTCTAGTTTGTTAATATTATCTAAAATTGGCTTATCATATTCATCAATTAAAATCACAACCTTTTCATTATATCTTTCACTAGCTTTAATAATTAAATCTCTAAAACATATAGAAACGTTGCTTGTATCCTTACACTCTAGTCCTAATGACTTTTGATTTTCTTCAAGTATATTTATAATCTCTATGTCTAATTCCTTTCTACTACTTACTTTACCATTTGCAAAAGATATTTTTATAACTGGATACTTTTTTTCAAAGTTCCATCTTTTATAAATATATAAACCTTTAAAGAGTTCTTTATTTCCTTCAAAAATATTTTTTAGAGTATCCAAAAATAAAGATTTACCAAACCTCCTAGGACGAGATAAAAACACATATTTATTATTATTTATTACATTTAAGGCAATTTCTGTTTTATCTATGTATAGGTAGTTATTTCCTATAATTTCCTTTAGTGTATAAATACCAACAGGTAGTTTTTTTAGTTTGTTATTCATATTGCCTCCCAAAGTAAAATTATTATATCATAATTAGATATGATAGGCAAAAATTGATACATTTCGCTCTGGTGCAAAAGATAGTTTGACATCTCAAAACTATATGCTTATATCAAAAGAACAGCAAAATGAAGCCTTAAAAGAACAAGCAGAACAGCAAAACTCTGATTGTTATGATGACGCTTGCTTGGTTAGTACTGGTAGAATGATGGCCACTCAAATGATTTTTATTGTTACTATTAGTAAAATGGGAAATGAATATGTTTTTAAAGCAAGATTAGTTGACTTAGAATCCGCTTCTACAAAGAAAACTGTTACTAAACTCTATAAAGGAAGGCTGAGTTCTGCTTCTGAGTTGTTAAAGTTTGCTAAAGAGTTGACTAATGAGGCATTGGGGGTGAAAAAAGAGGAAATGACAGCTCAAGTTAATTATTCAAATACTAACTCTGCTGATTTTATTAAAGTTGTAATTTCTTCAAATCCTGTAGGTGCAAGTTTATTTGTAGATGGCAAATTTGCAGGAAAAACACCTGCACAGGCAAGAATTCCAAAAGGAAAGCATAAGTTTAAATTGACAATGAAGGATTATGATGATTATATATTTGAGAAAGAGCTTTATATGGATACAAGTGAAAATATTGATTTAGTTTATAAATATGTTGTTATTTCTTTTAATTATGAACCATCAGGAGCAAAGGTTTATGTTGATAATAGGCAGTTGGACAAACTACATTTTCCTATAAGTCACTAAAAGGTTCTTATGATATTTTAATTAAAAAACATGGTATGATGGATAAAAAATATAAAAAATATTTTGATAATGAGACTAATGAGTATATAGAATTATATATTTGTAATGAAACTAATCCTGAAGTTTGTTATAATTATATAGAAAAAAATTATAACATGATAAATATAGATATAAAGTAAGAAATTTTTAAAAATAGCATGTGATTTTAATTATCAAAAAGCTTGTGATAAATTAAAGAATATTAGAAAAGAAATAAGTGATAAAAATTTTATTGATGATATTAGATATGGTAAAATTTATACTGATACCTTGATAAAGGCAGTAAAAAGTAATAATTTAGAAGCGGTAAAATTTATTTTTGATAAAAAACCTAATATAAAGCAATACTATTTAGCTGATTTTCATATAGATTTACAAAAAAAATGTGCAATACATTATGCTGTTGAAAATAATAATTATGAAATGGTTAAATTATTATTGAAACGAATAAATACAGCAGAAAGTCCGTTTGATAAGTGGTGTTATTTTGCTTATATAAATAATAAAATAACACCACATTATTTAGCAGCTACAAATAAAAATATTAAAATTCATAAATTATTGATGGATTACTATAAACCAATTGATACCAGGCTAGAACTACAAGTATTTAATAAAATTAATGGTAAATCAATGATTGATTTATTTGAAGAATTAGATAATAAAGAATATTCTGAAGAATTGAAAGAGGTAGCAAGGAGATATTCAAATAACTTTATTCCAATAACTTTAATATATTCACCTGAATTATCAGGATTTTTATTTGGTCTAGATACAATGATCCATCGTTGGGAAAATTTTTATTGGAGATACTGGGGTATTTATGGTGGATATAATAAATTTGATGAAATAAATATTATTCCTTTGCACACTGGTTCAACACTTGGATATAAGTTTAATTTCTATAAAAGTTTTCATTCTATAAATATTGGATTAGGGCTAGCATTTCAAGTTAATGTTATAAAATATAAAGGAGATGATGTCGCAGATCAATTTAGTTTACTTCCAATTGAATTATCTTATAGATTTACATATAATCAAAATTTATTTATTGAGTTAGGTATTATAAAATTTATTATTAATTTTGATATGGTAAAAGAAAAATACTATCATAGTGATATTGACTTTAATAGTATTAAGGCTCCTGATTTTAGTAAGATTAATTTCTTTCTACGATTTGGTTTCTTATAAACTTTCTTCCATCACTTCCTCAATAGATAAACCAGTATACCTAGAAATAAGTACACAGATTTATTCCTATGACTCTAAATATTTAACAACTTCAATCTTTAATTTAGGTAAATGGCTTATTATAATTCCCCAAATTACTGTATCATCTACTTTATCATATCCATGAATAACCCAGTTTCTTGTATCAATTATTCTTCTAGCATTTTGAATACTACAATTTGGTTCTAATTTCAATATTCTACTCATTGCTTCACCAATAATTTCAATTTCTCTTTCAATACCTCTTCGTAATAATTTATTATTTTGATAATTAAAAAAGTTCCTTTCTTTTCCAAGATAAACTTCAATTGATTCTATTGATACTTTTATGTCATAAAGGTACTTTTTTACTTCAAGCTTCATAAATTAATTCCTTAGTATTATTTATACTTTCAATAAAAAAAGGATTTGAGAGGGTCTGTTCTGTTACTATATCAATATTACGATTAAATATTTTTCTTAACTTGTAGTGTAATTTGAAATAATTTTCAGTGTATTCATCTATAGATAATTCCTCTGAGAATAAAATTAAAAAATCTATATCACTATTATCTGTAAATTTATTACTTACAGAAGAACCAAATATATTCATTTTTTTTATACCAAGAGATTTGCAAAGAGCAATTAACTTATCTTTATTTTTCTCTATTAATTGAATCATATTACCTCCTCACAAAATCCTATTAATAGTATAACTTTATTATTTAGATTATGCAAGGAGTATTCAAATTTCATATTCATGATTATATCATCAAAAAAATTTAAACTTAGGTTAAATTTTAATTTTCAAGACTTTGTATGGGCTTGAAAATCCATGTAAAACACCATAGGGGCGAACCTTGTGTTCGCCCTCCTGTTTTGCAGGTGGTGGTTGAAATGGCATATATTATAGAATGTAGTAATTAAGCTCTTTTACTCATGTAGTTAAGAGTTCCACCATCTAAAAGTGTTTCTCTTTGTCTATCAGAAACTTCTAAGTTAAGAGGAATTTTTATTCCTTTTGTTTTGTTTGTTAAGAAGATATCACCTTTTGTTTCTACAGCCTTTCTAATATCTGTTAATTCTAATTCGTCACTTTGGTCTATCTTCTCTAAATCAGCTTCATTAACAAAAGTTAATGGTAAAATTCCAAAATTAATTAAATTAGCCTTGTGTATCCTTTCAAAACTTTGAACAACAACAGCTTTTACATCTAAATACATAGGACAAATTGCAGCATGCTCTCTTGAAGAACCTTGACCATAAGATTTTCCACCAATGATAAAGTTAGCAATTTTTTTATCTTTATTTGTAAAACAACGAGTTGCAAAAGTGCTATCAACACCTTCAAATACAAATTCTGAGTATTTAGGTATATTAGATCTATACTTTAATCTTGCTCCCGCAGGCATAATATGGTCTGTAGTAATTTTATCACCAACTTTTAAAGTTGCTTCACCGGTAATTGTTTCCATTAAAGGGTCAGTTGCAGGAGGATTACCTATATTTGGTCCTCTAACAACTTCTGCTTGAGCCATATCAGTTTCGTTAATAGGTTCAATAATCATAGAGTCATCAATATAAAATTTTTCTGGGTTTTCAACGGTAGGGTATTCTCCTAATTCGCTTGGAACAGTTATTTTGCCAGTTAAAGCTGCGGCAACAGCTGTTTCAGGAGATACTAAATAAACTTGTGCACTATCAGTACCACTTCTTCCATAAAAGTTACGGTTATTTGTTCTTAATGAAATAGCATTTGTTTCGGGTGATTGTCCTGCACCTATACAGAATCCACATGCTGATTCTAATATTCTTGCTCCAGCTTTTACCATATCTACTAAAGCACCATTTTCAGCTATCATATCTAAAACTTGACGGCTTCCTGGAGCAACACCAAAAGATACATCAGGATGTATCTTTTTACCTTTTAAAGCAGAAGCAACTATCATTAAATCTCTGTATGAAGAGTTTGTACAAGAACCAACCAATACCTGATTCACTTTCATTCCTTCCAGGTTTTTAATAGTATCAATATTGCCAGGTGAATGAGGTTTTGCTGTCATAGGCACTAATTCGTCCAGATTAATTTCTATAACTTTATCATAACTAGCATCTGCATCAGCTTTTAATTCTCTAAAATGATCTTCTCTACCTTGAGCTTTTAAAAATTGTCTTGTTTTTTCGTCTGAAGGAAACACTGAAGTAGTAACACCTAATTCTGCTCCCATGTTTGTAATAGTTGCTCTTTGTGGTACTTCAAGTGTCTCAACACCATCACCAATATATTCTACAATAACACCAACATTACCTTTGGTTGTCATAATTTCCAAAACTTTTAAAATAATATCCTTTGAACTAACCCATGGCTTTAACTTTCCTGTTAATTTAACAGCGACAACTTTTGGTCTTGGCATGTAAAATGCTCCACCTGCCATTGCAACAGCAATGTCTAAACCACCTGCACCTATAGAAATCATACCTATTCCACCACCAGTTGGAGTATGACTATCTGAACCAAGAAGTGTCCAGCCTGGACGACCAATTCTCTCTAAGTTTACCTGATGACAAATACCGTTTCCAGCTTTTGAATATTTAATTCCATGCTTATAAGCTACTGTTTGTAAATATCTGTGGTCATCAGCATTTTCAAAACCTTGTTGTAAAGTATTGTGATCAATATAACTAATACTTAATTTTGTTTTAACTCTTGGAACCCCCATAGACTCAAACTGTAAATAAGCCATAGTTCCAGTTGCGTCTTGAGTAAGAGTTTGGTCTATTCTTATACCAATTTCCTCACCTTCTGTAAGTGAACCATCAACTAAATGCTCTTCTAAAATTTTTTGAACTAAATTTTTTCCCATTATAATTCTCCTAACAAATAAACGCTGTTATTATAACAGTTTCTTATGTTAAATGCAATTTTTAGTAATTCTTTATTAAATTTATTTTAATATGAATAAAAAAGAAAAAGAAAGGTCTAAATATAAGTACTATTTTGGAGTTTCAATGAAATTTCTTTTAATGATGATGATTATATTAACATCTACTATGTTTGCAGATGATTTTAATTTAAATACTTCTAAGGCTAATAAGGAAGAAAACACAATAAAAAGTGACAAAAAGCCTATTGATGTACAGGCAATTCGTAATATTACTAATAATGTAATTAATAATATTATAAATTTTCAAAATATGCTTCCAGAAGTAACGGGTAAAATAATTTCTTTACCAAAAGCAGGAACTATTGGTATTCAATTTGATAAAGATAAAATTAGTATTCATGAAGGGATGAAGTTAGTTGCGAAAAGAAGAGGTATAGAAAAACCATTAGTTGGAGAGGGAATTATTTATCTAAAGTATAATAAATATAATCAACTTGTTGGAAAATATGGTCGTTCTCAAGTTGGAAAATTTGACATTGCAGATAAAGTTAATTCTAAATGGTATAAACCTATATTCATTATTGGAAACATAACTGATAATATTGGAAATAATCAAGAATTAATAAATACTTTAAAGGATTCTTTGCTTAATAGTATTAAAAACAACAAAAATATAAAAACAAAAGGCAATAAAAAGATAAATATGATATTAAATAAAATATC
>JAMOQH010000118.1 GCA_027064085.1 bacterium
TTATCTAAATCACTAAAATTATAAGGAATATTTTTTATTTTATTATTTGATAAATTTAAATATTTTAAGTTTTTTAAGTTTTTTAATGAAGAAATATTACTTATTTTGTTATTAGACAAATCTAAGTATTCAAGTTTTTTTAAATATTGCAAATAAAATATATTATTTATTTTATTATTAGATAAATTAAGATATTGCAACTTTTTTAAATACTGTAAATAAAATAAATTATCTACTAAATTACTTTTTAAGTTTAAATATTTAACAGAACTTATACTTTGTAAATAAAACAAATTATTTATTTTGTTGTTTTGAGTATTTAAAACATCAATAGTAGAAAAATAAGAAAGATTAGGTATTTTGTTTATATTTAAATTCATAAAACTCAAGCTTTCTAATTTATTTTGTAATTTACAGTTGATCAAAATTTCTATTTTCTTTTTTTTAGCTTTATTTCTTGTAACTTTATTAATAATAATTTTATTAATTTTTTTTGTTAAAAAATCTTCAACACTAATACTACTTCCAAATAACGATAATGAAACAAATAATAAAACAATAATTTTCATAATAACCCCATAAAATACAATAAATAGACTTTGGTAATTTTTTATTATTCATTTAAATAAAAAAATTTAAATTAATTGACAAAATTATTTAAAATAAAATATAGTAAAGTATAATTTTGGTAATTATGGAGTAACTATGGGGTTTTTAGATTTCTTTGATAAGGATCATGAAGATAGTATATTTTTAAAACTAATTAAAAGTATTAAGAATAATAATATTAATAAATTCAAAAAGCTTTTAGAAAAAGGTGACTTCTTATATAAAAAAGATGAAGATGGTTTCACCTTACTTCATACAGCTATATTAGAGGGTAACTTCGAAATTGTCGAAATGCTTATGGGAAAGAATATAGATATTGATACTCCCGCTAAAAATGGTCATACCCCCTTATCTTTAGCAACGGAAGAAGGATATCTTGACTTAGTTAAAAAGCTTCTTAAAGTAGGAGCAGAAATTGAAACTTATAAAGATGATTTAAATTCAACATTTTTACACCTTGCTGTTGATAGCGAAAATCTTGAAATGGTAAAATTTTTTTTAAATAAAGCTATAGATGTTAATTCATTGGATTCAGATGGAGATACTCCATTTATTATAGCGGCATCTGTAGGAGCCCTCAATATACTAAAATACTTAGTAGAAAATGGTGCAAATATAAATATTTTAAATAAAGAAAATCAAAATGCCTTACATGAAGCAGTATATACAGGCTTTCTTGATGTTACTCAATACCTTGTTGAACTAGGTATTGACAGAAATATTAAAAATAAAAGTGGTCAAACTCCACTAGATATAGCAAGAGAATCAGAATGGGATGATATTGTTGATTATTTAGAAAGTTTATCTTAATCTAACATATCGTTCAAACATAAAAAGTATGTTTTAATTACAAGAGCTTCCACCATCAGTTATAGCCCATGAGTATGTATCAATTATACTTTGTCTTTGTGTCGCACTGTTGCAGTATTTACTATTACCACCACTAAAACTAACATCATTTTGCAGTGTTAATTGACTCCATGCAGATAACATTGCATCATAGTTTACAGTTGAAAGAGTTACTCCCGTAAACATCTCCGTCATATATTCAACATTAGAAATATCCCATGAAGATAAATCTTGGTCAAAAACCATTCCTTCATACCAAGTAGAAAACATATAGCTCATACTTGTAACATTACTCACATCCCAATTGCCAATATCTTGATTAAAACTTTTAGCTGATCTAAACATGCTATACATATTTGTAACATTACTTACATCCCAGTTACCAATATCTTGATTAAAATCATCTGTATATTCAAACATACCAGACATATCTGTAACATTACTTACATCCCAGTTACCAATATCTTGATTAAAATCATCTGTATATTCAAACATACCAGACATAGCAGTAACATTACTTACATCCCAATTGCCAATATCTTGATTAAAACTATCTGCTGATTCAAACATATAACTCATATTTGTAACATTACTTACATTCCAATTGCTAATATCTTGATTAAAATACTCTGTATTTTTAAACATACATCGCATATTTGTAACTTCACTTACATCCCAATTACTAATATCTTGATTAAAGTACTCGGCAGAATAAAACATATAACTCATATCTGTAACATTACTTACATTCCAATTACCAATATCTTGATTAAAATGTTTGGCAGAATAAAATATATGACTCATATTTGTAACATTACTTACATTCCAATTACCTATATCTTGATTAAAAGACTCTGCATTATAAAACATATAACTCATGTCTGTAACGATAGATAAGTCGGGTATATCTGTTGCATTTAAAACAAAATTGCTACAACCATAAAAAGAATTCTTCATTGATGTCCACTTTTGAGTACCCCATTGCTCAACAGTAAGCAACTTTTTATTATCTGAATCATCCCAATTATCAAAATATAAATGAGGAAAATTACCTGTTATTACTATAGTATAAGTTCCTATAGTGTCATAAGTACAAGTATAATCAGTAACTAGGTGAGTTGCCTCGAATATACCATCATTATCACAATCAACATTATAGTCATAACCATTATTACCATCTGTAATAATAGTCACTTGATTATCGTTAGAAACACCAGGATTATTTGTTAACCAAGTTGTAACAAAAGCAGTTTTATCAATTTCACAATTATCTCCTTCAAAACCAGCAAGACAAGTACAAGAATAAGAATTAACTCCATCAGTACAGTTCCCTCCATTTAAACATGGATTAGGGTCACATTCATCAATATTAATATCACAATTGTCACCTGTAAAACCATTACTACATTCACATGAATATCCATTTACTTTATCTGTACATACTCCATTATTTGCACATGGCATGTCATAACAGTCGTTTACATCAGTTTCACAGAATTCCCCCATATAACCATTTACACAGCTACAGCTATAAGAATTTACTCCATCAACACAAGTACCACCATTTTGACATGGATTATCTGCAGGACAATCATCTATATTGATTTCACAATTATCCCCTTCAAAGCCAGTAAAACATTTACAAGTATAAGAATTCACTCCATCTATACAAATAGCACCATTTTGACATGGATTAGTTGCACAATCATTTGTATTTATTTCGCAATTATCCCCTTCAAATCCAGAATAGCATTTACAACTAGCTTCGCCATTAGTAACTTCACAATTACCGTTATTTCCACAATCAACATTATCACATAAATCAACTTCATTTTCTATACATGTCAAGTTATCAGCATGATAACCATTATCACATAAACAAATAGCTGCTGTCTTATTTACAACAGCACAGTTTCCATGATCTGAACATTTAATGCCTTCACAAGGGTCATTATACTCACTACTTCCAGAATCCCCACATGATATAAAAATCATAGAGCTTAAAATTGTTAACAAAAAAACTATTTTTTTCATTACTCCTCCTAATACAAAAACTATTTAGACTTCTTTTTTTAGCAAAAATTCATTTTTTAGTTTATATACTATAAATTATGTGCTATTAAGTCTTTATTTAGGAGAAAAATGAGTAAATATAGAAATATAAAAATGACAAGATTACCTCAATGGCTTAAAAGAAAAAAGTTAAATCAAGAAGATACTGATTTCGTAAAAAGACTCTTAAGGAGAAAAGAATTAAAAACAGTTTGTGAAGAAGCAAAATGCCCTAATATATCAGAATGCTTTAAAAAACCTACTGCAACTTTTATGATTCTAGGCGACACTTGTACAAGAGCTTGTAAATTTTGTAATGTAAAAACAGGACACCCTAATGCTCCTGACCATAACGAACCATTTAATGTGGCATTATCTGTAAAAGAATTAAATTTAAAACATGTAGTAATTACTTCTGTTGACAGAGATGACCTTGATGATTTAGGTGTAACTCAATTTGTAAAAACAATAAGAGAAATAAGAAAAATTATGCCACTAAGCACAACTATTGAAATTTTAACACCTGATTTTCAAGGTAAAACTGAAATAATAAATGAACTAAAAAACGAAGATTATCAAATTTTTAATCATAACCTAGAAACAGTAAAATCATTATATAAAGAAATCACTCCAAAATCTAATTATGAAATTTCACTTGAATTATTAAAATATGTTAAGTTAAATCACAATAAAATATCAAAAACTGGCATCATGGTAGGGCTTGGAGAAACTCAAAACGAAGTAGTAGAACTTTTTGATGATATTGTAAAATACAAACTAGATGCACTAACAATAGGTCAGTATTTAAGGCCAACAAGAGATAATTACCCTGTTATGGAATATATTAAACCTGAAATTTTTGACTTTTATAAGAAAGAAGCTGAAAATAGAGGTGTAAAATTTGTAGCATCAGCTCCCTATGTAAGAAGTAGTTATAATGCCGAAGAATTGATTAAAGCTCTAATAAAGTAGGAAAATATGAAGAAAATAATTAAATTAAGTTTAAAGATACTACTTGTTATTTTTGTTTTATTTACGATTTTTGTTATTGTAATTAGAAATTCTAGCACTGTAAAAATTTTAGTTGATAACAGTGGATTAAAAGATATTTCTGAGTTAGTTTTAAAAAATTCTAACTCCAATACTAAAACCGAATTAGAAAAATATATTTCTACATTTAATATTTTACCTGAAAAATGTGAAAGAGAAATCAATATTACTCCCTTAAAAAAATGGCTATTAGATGATAAAAATTTAATACAAGAAAAACTAGAGTTTACATCTTGTGATAACAAAGATAAAGCCATTTTCTACCTTTACAGAAAAGGAGAATTAAAAAACCAAAAAGTTATCTTATGGATTCCGGGATTTGGAGTAAGTAATAAAGCTTTTTATTTTATAAAAAAATTTTTTGAAATCGAACTAAATAAAAATTATGCTATACTATTTTACAATATCCCTTTTCATTTAGATAGAATACCTAATGGTAAAAAAATGGGAGAGGGATTATTTAATTTAAAAATTACGGATAATTTTAAAGTAATAAAAAATTCATTAAATGAAATAAATACAGCAATAAATTACTTAAAATCTAAAAATATTAAATCCATTAGTGGTTGGGGGGGCTCAATAGGTGGCAATATGCTGTTATTATCATCTGTAAACATAAAATATGAACATTTAGCTTTAATGATACCAATAATTGATTGGAACACAGTTATCTTTAATAAGCATTTAAATGAAATAATAAAAAAATTAAACCAAAATAATATTAATAATGATTTAATAAAAAAAGCCTATCAAAAAATTGGTCCTATTAATTACAAAACATTAACAGAGCCTAAGAATATATTTTTAATGTATTCAAAATACGACCAATTAACACCAGAAAATGATATGCTTAATTTTGCTAAAAAATATAATATTACTAATATAAAATCTTATAATGAAAGTCATGCAACTATTTTATTAGAAAATGATGTTTACAAAGATTATGATAATTTTTTAGAAAAATAGTAAAATTGCTTTTTTAGCAGATTTAAAGAGCTAAATTAAATACCTCTTTCATACTGTGCACTAGTTATATTTTCAATATTTTCTTTAATCTTTTTAATTGATTCTTCATCATTAGTTATCGCTTTCTCAAAAATCTTGGCAATCTCTATTTTAGTTACTTTTAGTTTGGTATTTGTATTTATATCACTTAAATCAATAAAAAAACTGGAGAAAACACCATCTAAATCATTAATAATATCTGTATTTAAAAAATTATCATCATTATATATCCTATGATAATCCCCTTTTAGCTTTTTTACAAATAACTTAGTTCCCTTTAAAGTTATAACTTCTGAATTTTTTTTACAAGCTTTAATACATTCATTATTCATAATACTTTTTTCACAACCTGTAATTTGATGAAACAAACACTGCCTAGTTGTTAAAAGTAAAGTGGGATGATAAATACTATAATAAAGTTTAAAATCTTCAGGAGCATTTATTTTTCTTATTTGCTTCTTACTTAACTCATTTGAAATAAATGCTCCACTACAATTAAAATTTTCTTTAAGGTTAAGTAAAGTAAATGAGTTAATAATGTTTAAATATGGACCTGCAATCCAATTAATATCTCTTTTATAAGCTTCATAGGCTATTCCTGTATTATTTGTTAAAATAAGCTTAGGCTTAACTTCATTTAAAAATTTAACTGCCAAACTATAGTCATCTCCAATTATAACAGATGGAAACCATGGAATTAAGTTTTTATTATTTAAAAATATATCGACATACTTATCATAAACGCCTTTCAAAGAATCAGGAATTTTAAAGTAGAGTTCATTATTCGTACGGCTAATATCCAAATCTTTTTCAGATGATATTAAAATAGACAAAAAAGGGTTGATTTTAGCTCTTTTTACCTTTTTAATTTTAGGTAATTCAACATATTTTATTATATTTCTAGAATCATTTAATAAATATAAAATCTCATTTCGTACTGATTTTAAATCTTTAAATGAAATAAACAAGTTGTCATCAAGTTTATCTAAATTTATATCTTCAATATGGTATTCATAATTATTTAAAACATCTAATTTTGCTCTAAAAAATTCATTATTAAGTATATATTTTCCTTTATTACTAAGTTTAGTTTTAGAAGTTATTTTAAATGAATCATTTGCTTTTTTTACATATATTTTTAAAAAATCGTTAAATTTACCCTCAATTTTAATAAAAATTGGAATTTTATCAATATCTAGCTTATCAATTTTGTATTTTACTGTATTTATTATATCTGTTTTAATATCATGAAGTTCTTTTTTAGCTTGCTCCATTGTTATATTGTTTTTTTCAGAATAATATTTTGCAGAATTATCTCTTGGAGTATCAGTAAACATATCTTTACTAATTTCTCCTTTTAAAAAAGTATTAGAAAACCCCCTGTTAAAAACTTTGTATAAATCACTATCATCTTTACTTAATGTATTATATTTATAAAAATGATCTAGATGTTTTCTCCAAGTATCAACAACTGTATAAACATAGTGATATTTTTTTATTCTCCCTTCTATCTTTAGAGAATCAACATTAACATTATATAACTCTTTTAAATCATAAAAAGCAGATTTATCTTTTATATTAAATGGGTGTTTTTTATCTCTAGCAGTTTTTAAATACTCTGCTCTACAAGGCTGACTACAAACTCCCCTATTTCCAGAATTTCCATTTGTTACAGAACTAAAATAACATATACCAGAAAATGAAATACAATTTGAACCATGAATAAAAACTTCTGTTTCTATATTGTTTTCATGAGAGATTTTAGTAAGAGATTCTATTTCATAAATACTTAACTCTCTTGACAAATTAACTCTAGCTATTTCTAATTTTTTTAAAAATTCAATTTGCCCTTTATTATGAGTTGTTAGCTGTGTAGAAGCATGTACTTCTAAATCTTTAAAATATTTAGATAACAAATACAATAATCCAAAATCCTGAACAATTATTCCATCAATACTTGTATTATTTAATTTATTTAATAACTCTATTAATCTATAAAGCTCTGCATCTGTTAAAATTACATTCAATGTTAAAAATATTTTACAATTATACTTGTGTGCAAGCCCTAAAATCCCCATTAAGCTATCAAAATTTATATTTGTAGCTCTTTGCCTTGCATTAAAAACATCTAAACCACAATAAATAGCATCTGCACCAGCAATAATTGCAGCCTTTATTGAATCTATGTCCCCCCCAGGAGCGAGTAATTCTATTTTATTCATTAATAATTATACCCAATAAATAGTAAGTAGTAATACATTGAGTAACAATAGTCAAATATTATGTTATTATATCTGCAATTCGTAATTTAAAAAAAATATTTTTTTTAAATTTATGATATTTATGATATTCTATAACATCTTTACCTAATTTGTAAAAATATTATTTTCTAATACTAATATAAGGATATTTAATGTTTTATAAAAAAGATAAAAGATATGTAAAAAAGAATTTAAAACAAGCTGCCCATTAATCTGTAATATTAGTTATCTTCTATGTTTAACTCTCTTTGTAATTCTTTAATTTTTTCTATGGATAACTTGGTAGCTTTTGATACAAATATAGGTTCTGAAGCTAATTTTAACATCTCAATCGCGGTTTCTACTTTTGCTTCTATTTTACCTTTTTCAATACCTTTTTCTATACCCTTTTCTATACCTTTTTTCTCTCCTCTTTCTTCAATTTCATTAATCAATCTCATCATTCCACCCATGTTATCCTCCTCATTTAAAGTTTTCAGAGCTTCTTTAATATTTATTCTATCACTTGATATTAATTTAACAAATTTATTAATTTTATCAAGCATTATTAATTCTTTTTCTTTGTCATAACCTGATAATATTTGCTTTATTTTTAATATTATTTCATCTAAGTCTTCTTGATTAATTTCTTTATTATCCGTTGCTAAAATATTACTCAATAAATTATCTATCGCTTTTAAGTCTTTTAAACTCTTTTCATTTAACATTATTTTATAAATATCAAATTTAGCTATATAATTTATTGCATTATCAAATGGCTGTTCTATTAATTTAGTTAAATCAAATTCAAAATTCCACT
>JAMOQH010000119.1 GCA_027064085.1 bacterium
AATACTGTTTGTCAGAAGTGACACTAAACACTTAACCACGCGGACGTGGTGAAATTGGTAGACACGCCAGACTTAGGATCTGGTGCCGCAAGGTGTGAAGGTTCAAGTCCTTTCGTCCGCACCATTAAATAATCAAATCTCTCAAAACACCATAAATAACGAACTTTTAAAGACTTTAAGAAAACTCATAAATTATTTTTCTAACCTATTTCTAACCTTGAATTGTAAAACTTTGCAATATAAATAATTATTTTAGGACTGTGGTTCGATTCCCTTGCTTTATTTTCATTTTAAACCTTATTTTTAGGGTTTAAATGTCTATAATCTTCATTATAAACCTTTTAACTCACTTATAATAAACTTACAATTCACTTAAAAAAGTAAATATAGTGAAGTTTAAATTATACTATTTACACCCATATTTTACTATAATTTTGTTTATTTTACTTTTCTAATCTTCCCTATTTCAGGACTTTGAAGTAGGAAAACTCATTTTGACACTATACGGAAAAATCAAAGGATTATCCATATGAAAGCTGTCAATAATATTACATACAATTCTTATCTTACAATCCAAGTGAATGAATACTTTTTAAATGAACTAAAAAGTAGATATAACAATAAACTGATGATTAGTAAAAATGAACTATCAGAAGTTTTAAATATATCTTCAAGAACCATATCAAATAAAATGAGTGAAGGAACCTTAAAAATAAGATATATAAAAATGGGAACCACAAAACAATCTGGAATTATGTTTCCAATTATTGCAGTTGCTGAATATTTGACTAATGAGATGAATGAAGAAAACATTCTAAGTGCTTAACTACTTTATATTACACACTTAATATAGCAAAAAAGGTACTGTTAACTATGCAATACTACATTAAATATAAACTTAAAAGAGAGAATTTATAATTTAACTTTTAATTAAATATCTTTCACTTTTTTTAAAATAACAATACTCTCTTTATCCATTGTTTTACAAGTTTCTCCTTGAATATTAGTTGCAGAAACACTATAAGGCATTCTTTTATTGACAATTGTTCTATAAAAAATACTTTCAAGTTCTAATCCATACTCCTTGCCTAATTCTGCAATAATTAAATCCGTATTTAATTGAATATTTTTTACAGTTCTTGAAGCAACAATAAAAACAGCATATTTATTAAGTTTTAAAAATTTCACTTGTTGTTTAATCGCATTATCTAAATCAATATAAAAAGACAATACATCCCTAATTCTATCTATATTCTTTTTTTCTTTTAAATCAAGTGTGAATTTCATAGTTGTAATAGCTTGAAATAAAGCTTGAGATTTATATATTACTTTATCTTCTATATCTATAAATTTTATTTTACCTCCAAGTAATTCTTTGTCTATATTTTCTACATGTCCTTTTTCATTTTCACTGATTAGTTCAAGCCATAGAGATTGTAGTTTAGAAAATTGCCCATAGGCAACTGTTGTCTTACTATCTCCGTAAGGCGGTGAAGTCATGATTAAATCAACTTTCTTATTGATTTGATAATTTCTACTATCTCCAGTAATTATAGTAGTAGTGCTATTGTTCTGAATATTAGAAAAATCTGAGACTGCTTTTGCTACTTTTAAAATAGAGTTATGAAAAGCATTTAAAATATCATCTTCATTGTAACTTATCTCTTCCTTTTTTTTATCTTTATGCATTTTAAATCCACTATGCTTACAATGAGACAATTTTCTAATAATCGAACTAAAAGCTACTTTATATAAGTTTTGGATATTTTCATCTTCAAATTTGTTAATTGTTGTAGATATTTTAGAAAAAATGTTTATTACAAAAGGATTGAACCAAAAGTCTATATTTGCAAAATTTTTAATTTTTAATTTTTTATCTATTACTTTATAGTTTTTCCAAAAAAGTTCATAAGAATTTATCAACACATCTTTTTTGATTTGAGTAGTTTTAACTTTACTAATTAAGATAGCAAGAGGGTTTAAGTCAATACCGATACCATTTCTATTTAATATTTTTGCCTCAACTATCGTAGTTCCTGATCCAGAAAAAATATCCAGAATAGTATCTTCTTCCTCTGTTAATTCATTTATAATTTTTCTTGCTAATTGAGGAATAAACATAGCTGGATAATCATGTATTTTATGTGTGTATATATCTATTTTACATTTTTTGAAATCCCATTCATCCAACCACTCCTTAGCACTATTATATTTTGGATAATGTTTTTCGTAATCTATTTTTGTATTTAATATTTTTTTTAATTCATTTATTCTTGTAATCATATATCCTTAGCTTTTTTATAAAATATAGGTAATTCTTACCTATGGGGAAACTGCAACCAGTATAAATTTATCGTAAACTTCCTTAATTGAAATTTATAAGGAGGTTTTTTTGGAAGTTTCTAATCAAACAATTATGCAATTTCATAAAAAAATTGCAGCTAATGTCCAACAAAAACGACTTGATGCTGGCAAAAGTCAACTAGATATTGCCTATGAAGCATTAAATTTAACTAATGACAGTTTTGTTTCCAAGCTTGAAAATTGTAGCGAAGGAAAACATTTTAATTTGGAGCAATTATACCGTATTTCAATTCATTTGGAATGTGATATTGCTGATTTTTTTAAAGGTATTAAAAAATGAGTAAAAAAGAATTAGAAGAAAGTTTAGAATATTTACAAAATAAATTAAAAGAGTATAAAGGTGTCTGGGTCCAATCAAGTAGAAGTCATGATACCGGTATCGGACATACTTTTGAGGAAAAGATTTTAGAAAAAGAAGAAGATAATTTAGCAGATCCAGATTTAGCTTCTTTAGAAATAAAATCTCAAAGATTGAATTCTGCATCAAAAATGACATTATTTACTAAATCTCCTTCATATCCATTAAGAGCAAATACATATATTAGAGATAATTTTGGAATTGCTGATGAAGATTTTCCTTCAAATAATATAATTCATACTTCATTTTTTGGAAATGATATTAGACATTATAAAGATGGATATGGTTTTAAATTAGAAGCCAATAATGACGAAAAAAAATTATATTTAAGAGTTTATGATAACAATGATAATTTAATAGATACAGAAATTTATTGGACATATTGTATTTTAGAAGAAAAATTAACGACAAAACTTCATAATATAGGTTTTATAGAAGCAAAAACAAAAAAAGAGAATGGCAATGAATATTTTATGTATCAAAAACTTACTGTTCTCTTTAATCCTACACTAGATAAATTTATTGAAAATATACTAAATGGAGTTATTCAATTTGATATTAGAATAGGTATATATAGAAGTGGAAAGAATATTGGAAAACCTCATGACCATGGAAGTGGTTTTAGAATTTCAAAAAAAGATTTTGTAAAATTATTTGAAACAGTGAAAGTGATTGAGTTTTAAAATTTGAACAACAGACAAACAGTAAATATACTATCTTGGAATGTTAATGGATTGAGAGCTATTGAAAGAAAAAAAGCATTCAATTGGATTGACACATTTAAAATAGATTTATTGTGTTTGCAAGAAACAAAGTTGTCTTCTGATGAGCAACTTCCTAAGTTATGTAAAAAAAAATTTTATTCAATATCTCTTAATAATAGTTCAAATAAAGGTTTTTCAGGAACAGCAGTTTATTCTATGCTAAAAGCTGATAAAGAAGATTTTTGTATAGATATAGATACAGAACTTGATGGAAGGGTAATCAAGCAAACATTCGGTAAAACAATTTTATTTAATGTATATTTCCCAAATGGTAAGTTAAATAAAGAACGGTTAGAAAGAAAGATTAAATTTTATCAAGATTTTTTAGATTATTGTAATAAATTAAGGGAAGAAGGTAATTCTATTATAATTTGTGGTGATTTTAATACAGCACATAAAGATATAGATTTAAAAAAAACTAAAATTACTAATAAATCAGGTTTTACTGAAATTGAAAGAAGTTGTTTTGATGATTTTATAAAACAAGGATATATAGATACATATAGATATATTCATGGTAATAAAGAAAATGCCTATACATGGTGGTCATATCGCTCTAAGGGGAAAGAAAAAAATGAAGGATGGAGAATTGATTATATACTAATTTCAGAAGATTTAATTGCTTCCCTGCAAGATGCATTTATTTTAGAAAACATATCTGGTTCAGACCACTGTCCAATAGGAATTAGAATAAACATTCTTATATAAACTTTAATCCCACTATCCATTTAAAATAAATCTCTTCAAGATTTGATTACATTACTATTGAGAGTATGCAGAGCAAGAGTAAAAAGGATGTGATTTACAATCACTTCCACTAAATACAACTTCTTAACTTTATAATTTTTGTTTTACAACAGAAAATCAACCAATCAATAATCTCTCAAATATCAATCATTAGTTCAAGTTTTCGTAATTTAATTTTAGAATATTATTGTCTGATATCAACATTAAATATTGCATATTCAGAGGTTAATATAAGACAAAATCTTCTTCATAAACTCCTACAACCCGATGAACTAACGAAGAAATATTTGACAAATAAGAGATTGGTTTTCTTCTTAAAATTAAAAAAGTTAAGAAGTAAAAACACCCCTCAAAATCTTCAAAAAAATATTTGAAATTAAAGGACAAGAGATGAAAGTATATATAACAGACTTAGAGGCATATAACAATGGTGTATTAGTAGGGAGATGGATAACTTTACCTATGGATAGAGATTTATTAGCTGAATGTGTAGAGGACATACTCAACGATGGGAGAAAATCCTGTAATCATTCACATCATCACGAAGAATACTTCATAACAGATTTTGAATGTGAGTATATGAGTATAGAAGAATATTCGCCAATTAACAAGTATAACCACATTGCCGAAGTTATAGAAGACATAGATGAAGATGGTGTAAAAGCTATTAAATTTTTAGTTGAAAATAATCTTGTTAAAGATATTTTTGAAGCGATAGAAAATTATGAAGATAGTGTGAGAATTTACGAAGATAGCACAATGGAAGATATAGCAGAAGACTTTATTGAAGAGTGTTATAACCTTGATGACATACCAACCATCATAAGTAATAATATAGACTATGAAGCTATTGCTCGTGATATGGAGATAGAGGGAAATTACTTTAAAGTAGAGAATGATATCTATGAGTATATAGGGTAAAATACCCTATATTTAACAAATATTTTAAAAAGGAATACAAAACTATGAAAAATTTAATATTAGTGATTTTATTATCATTTACAACTTTATTACAATCACAATCATTCTCTAAAAATAATATATTGGGAGTGTGGGAAGTTTCAAGTAAGAAAATGCAGGGTTTTACAAGCTTTGGAAAAGAGTTCTCAACGACAAGAGGACAATCATATATTTTAATATTTAATAAGCATGGTTTCGTTAAAAATAAAACAACTGGTTCAATATATAACTATGAAATTATCAACGGTAAATTAAAAATATATCAAACTAAAACCTATAAATATAACCATAAAATCAAAGATAAAAAACATTATGATTTATGGGCTATTACTGGGGATTTTGAAAATTGTAGTGTTGCTAAAATCGTGAAGAAAAACCTAACTGGCTTTTATCACAAAGATGGCTATAAATTTTGTAAAATTCAGGACTACCCACAACCAATTTTTAGGAGTGAAGATTTTAAATTTTAATCTTCACTAACTAAACTTTTCACTATATTTTTTTTCTTCTATTCTAGAACAAAATAAGCTATATTTTTCACTATCAAACCAATCAAAAGTTTTTCGATTGTTGTAGCAATTGGTTAAAACTTCCATAGAAGTATGCATGTCCAATGTTGTTTCGCCAACTTTATCATTTATAATAAGTTTTTTACCGCCAATTTTATTTATTTTATGAAAATATACCGATTTATTATCTATGAAACCAACTACTTTTTTATTAGCATATTTTGGTAAAAAAATATCTATAAAATTGAGTAAGTTTTCATTTGAAGAAAAAAATGCCATCTCTACAATATTTGAAAATTTATTTTTAAATTTTGAATGAAATAAAATATCGGTGTAAGTGTTGCCACTCTTAAAAAGTTCATATGATATTTTTATCTCTGTTTTAGCATTAATTTCATTTACTGCAATATCTATAACACTCCCTTGTAAGTGGGCTATTCTCTTATATTGATTGTCTTTAATTCCCATCAGTTTTTTAAAGATATCTAATTCCATTTTAGGCAAATGTATAAACTCATTATTTCGTGTCATATACCTCATTATATTCTCATAGAGCCGTATGCTATATTTAGATTTAAAATTATTTATCAGTGCAAAATTTAAACGGCAAAAGCTATCTTTGTTATCTAAAACAAGAGATAAGAAATCACTTGCTAAAATTACTTTTACCTCTCCTTTATACCTACTAAAACCTTTCACAAGATGTTCTAATGTATAATTTGGTTCTTTTTTATTGACAATAGCAAGTTCAGCGACTATACCCATAATCTTTATAAAATTATGTTTTAGTTGTTTATGGTTGATTGTAAAACCTAAAAACTTATTTATATCTTGATGTGTTGTTATGAGTATATTATTTTTAACTTTTTTTTCTCTAATGCAAAAGATTAAAAAATTTAATATTTTATACTCGTTCAATCCTAAATCTGGTGTATAAATTTGCACCAAGTCGTGATGCTTTGATACAGAAGATATTTTTAAAATATTATTTGTTTTCATTTCTTCTATCTAAAATGTGTTTCGAAACCATAATCAGGTTTTCAAATTCATTAAACATACTTCCATTTATATAACTTGTATCCATATTTAATATTTTATAAAATAATTTCTTATGTATTTCATCAGCATTAAACATTAAACCAGCGATATCAACTTCCTTGAATGTATTACTATTATACATATTTAACAGTAAATGTCTTAACCTACTTGCTGTACTATATTCTTGGTGTAATCTCCATTTTTCTTCTTCTGTAAAATAACTATCCATTTTTTTTGCTTCTTCAAGGTATGCATCACTTTCCTCTTTACTTGTAAAAAAATTATCCATTTTTTTCATTCCTTTTTTTGATACAACTATCATATTGAATTATCAAATAAAAGGAAAATAAAAGTTTGTTTTTGAAAAAAGAATTTATAATTTTGATTAAAATTACTCTAAAAATTGAATGTATAATTTGTGGCAAGAAATGTATAAAAATTGGCATAATTTGTATTCTATATGGCTATTTACCTCTTATAAATATTGTTTATAAAGGGCTTTATGGGAGATAGTAATATACTAATCTTTATAACTATATACAAAGCATAAAAATTTCTAAACTATTTGATACTAATTATCTTCATATTTTATTTAGATTTTTAGGGATGTATAGCTTGATTATCTTTTGAAAGAATAAAAAACTCTCTAAGCCGAGTTTTTAAGTAAGAGGAATGTAAATTTTATCCCTCTTGTTTAAGTTTGTATCATAATAATTACTATGTTTTTTATTATCTTCCCAATCTTGGAGGTTTAGGTGGCTCTGGTGTCAATAGTGGTGCAAATATATCTATCTTGTTTAATAATGCAAATTCTAATATATCAAATACAGCATCCAAGAAGTTAAAAAATATTGAAAAAAACATTACTTCACTCCTTTTTTATTTGCCAATTCTTGTGCAAAATCCATAAAAACATTTACCATCATTTTTATAGCCTCTCTTTTCTCACTATTTAACCAAAAAGCTTTATCTATAAGCTCTATAACTATCCTATGTTTTAAGAATAATTTTTTTAATTTTCTCTCAATACCTTTATTTTTATTTTTCATACTAATTGCTTCATTCATAATAATTTTTCCTTTTTATTTTGGTTCCAAGTTTAGGCTTGGACTATTATTATAAGAAGAAGATAATGCTTTTCGTAGTAGTTCATATTTATCTTTACTTTTATCATATAATCGTTGATTTTTTTCTAAGCGTTTTAAGTCCATTTCTTCCTTATTTTTGGCTAATTCTTCCTCTGCTCTCCTACTATAAACTTCCATCCGTTTTACAAGCTTTTGAAGTTGAATATTTAATTTTTTTTGTTCTTGGGTTTCTTCTTCCATTTTGGTTGAAATTTCTTGTTGTTTTTTTCGTTCCTCTTTAATATCTTGCTTCATTGAAGCCATAGGATTAAGTTTTTTATTTTCACGAACTTTTTTTATTACATAATCGCTTAGAGAATACCCCATTTTTAGCATATTTTGTTCAACTAATAGTTTTGTATGGTATGAGAACTTTCGCAGTCCTAATCGAAGTTTTAAGATTTTATCCACAGCTCTATATTTTTTATTATCTTCTTTTTTTATTGTTGTAAAAGTTTTAACAATAGAGGGAAGAATAATATTTATATGTGGATTGTTATCTTTATAGTGAATGGAGCTAACTACATAATCTTTTATAAATTTTATCTCTTCATTTTTAGTGAAGTTTAGTTTATAAATTTCATTAAGTTTAGATACTGTATCTTTAATCATAATGTTATGTAGTTTTGTAATATCTTCAAGAGATATTTTTTTATTTCCTATTATGTCAGGGATGGCTATCATAATGGAAGTAGCTGGGGAACTCGGCTTGCCA
>JAMOQH010000120.1 GCA_027064085.1 bacterium
AACTTATCTTCTTTAGCTGTAAAAAAGCTATAATCTGGGTCATTCCATACATCATAGAGTCTTCCTGGTGGATAGGACATCATAAAACCACCATATTCGCATCTTGATATACCTGGGCCAATTATATCTTCTCCTATTCCAGTTGAATAAAAGGTCATATCTGATTCTTGGTCATGTTCACCAAGCCAAGTCATTTTATATTTATATTTTTTATCATTGGGGTCTGTATCAAAAATAAAAACAACATTTCCTATTTCACCTTGTAGCTTTTCATATTTTTTTACATAAATGCCATCTTGCTTTCTAATTGTTTCTTTAATATCAACACCTTCAAAAAATGATGTCGTAAATTTCTCAGATTTAATTAATTCACTTAATAAATGTCTTTTTGCTCTTAGTTTAATGAAATCAGCAAAGTTTTCAATTATAATATCTTCAGGTTGATGAGAACAAATATTGCTTCTATTAAATTTTTTAGACCAATCTTCTTCTTTTTTTTGCTTTTTTCTCATTTTCATAGGATTTTTAGATGGCCTTTTTTCTCGTTTTCTTATAAACATAGATTTATAATTTTTTAATTCATTAATATCAATTTGTGGTAAAAAGCTTTCTTCTGGTTGATAAGGATAATAAGCTAAAATTTGTATTAATTCCCATGCATAATTGTCATCAATATTTGCTTTTGCCGATTCTATTATTGTAAAATAATCAGGTAAAATTTTATTTTGTAAAATAGATATATTTCTTGCAAATTTAACCATGTTCTTTAATTGCCAAGGATAGAATTCTTCTTTGTATCTTATTTTATATATTTGGGAAGTTGACTTATAAATTTGATATAGCAAACTCCGTCTGTCATAATTTTTAAAATTTAAAAATTCTTTTTCTAAAACCTCTAAATTATATAATTCTTCAGCGGTTTCTTTATACTTTTCTTCATAATTTCCTTTTTTACCATCTATAACTCCAAAAATCGCCTTAATTTTTTTAACTTTTTCATCTTTTTTTAGTTTAAATTTAGTATTTTTACGGTAATTTTCATAAAACCAATTAAAAATTGGATAATCACTTAGTAAAGTACCTAGATTTTGTGGTGCAAGACTAAAAAGCTTTGGTTTAGGAGTATAAGAAGCAAAAATAGATATTATATCGTTATCTATATTTTTTATGATTCCATTATAATGTGCAATGCCTACTACGGCTACAATTTTTTCATTATTCTTAGATAATTTTTTTAAATTATAAGCCATAGACTTTTCTCGTAAATTATCTTGTTTTACCTTTTTAAAATCAAAATTTTTGTATTTGTTAAAAAAATCTTCCCACGATTCTTGCTCAATAAAGAAATTTTCATAAAAAGGGTCATTGTTTTCATAATATGAAATTGCATCACTATCAATAAAGGCTATTTTTTTATTGTTATCTAAGGCAAATCTAATAGCTTCAACAAAAGGGTCTGTTGGTTCAATTAATATATAATATTTTTCTTTATTCCTGCTTTCATAAGTCAAAATTGTAACTTCAGGGAGAGTTTTTATCCCTTTTATGTAAATATCTCTAGCCCAAGAAGGTAATTCTACTGCTACTATATCAGGATTTAATGATAAAAGCATTTTTCTTAATTTTACTGTAAAAAATAATGTTCCATGAAGAACAGGTGCTAGATAAATATTATTTTTTATTTTAAATATATCATAATTCATATAAGTATTAGTTCCTAAAACTATACATAAGGCATAGCATCATCACCGGCAATCATTAAAACAGATTCAGTAAAATGTTTTCTTAATGGTTCACGAGGGTTTTGCTTTATTCTTTTAGAAATATATCTTCCTATATTAATTCCATCTCTTACAGAAAATTTTTCATCAGCATAATGTGCTTTTTGTAAAAAATTCACTATATAGTGAACAATTTTATCATCCGCAAAAGGTAAGAATTCTTTTAAAATCATGTATTCTTCATCTTTATCAGGAAAATCTATCATAATTTGTGGCTGTAGCCTTGATTGAATGTAATCTGGTATTTCAAAAGTTGAAGCATCATCATTCATGGTTGTTACTATTCTAAAATCTTTATGAGCATGTATTTTTACTCCTGCAATTATAGATTCAACATATCGTCTATAATCAAGTAATGGAGCTAATGATGCCCATGACTTTTCACTCATTCTATTTCCTTCATCTAAAATACAAACTCCACCTTTTACCATGGCGGTAACTAAAGAAGATGCGTGGTAAGAAATTTTATTTCCATCACTTATAATTGGTACAACAAGTAAATCTTCTGGCCTAGTATCCACTGTAGCCTGAAAGATATAAATATCTTGTTTTCTGTAGTTTGCAGCAACTGCAGCTAAGGTAGTTTTTCCTACTCCAGGTTTACCAATTAATCTAGGACTCATAGGACTGTCTTTTTCATCAACAACCATCCAAGCGGCTAAAAGCTGTGTTAAATACCTCTCTTGACCTATCCATTTTACTTTCATAATATCTGGTTTTGTTAATTTTATGTCAATCCCATCTATATTTATTATTTCTTTTTTTGCCATTTTAATATTACTCCAAATAATTTTAAACCTAGATTTTACTTATATTGCTTGAGTATGTCAATTATGATTTTAATTTACTAACTTTAGATAGCAATTTATTTATTATATCTACCTTTACAGGTTTTTCCAGTATTCCAAATATTTTATGCTCTTGAAATAAATCTTTTGTTATTTCAGCTGCCCAACCAGTAAGAATGATAATTTCTATGTTTTTTATATTTTGATTATTTCGTATTTTTTTTATTAGTTCCCAACCACTCATTTTTGGCATTCCAATATCCGTAATAACAATATCAAACTTTTCTTGATTTAATTTATTAAGAGCATCTATTCCATTTGAAACTGATATAATGTTATACCCTATTTTTTTTAATATTTCGGTTGTTGGTAATCTAACAGAGTCTTCATCATCAACTAATAATATTTTAATATCTTTATTGATAACTAACACTTTATTTAAATTATTTTTATTGCCTTGTAAATTATGAATATCTTTTTGGCAAGGAAGTTTAATTGTTATTTTTGTTCCTATATTTTTTTTAGAAGAAACCTCAATTGATGCGCTATGCTTATTTATAACTTTTAGTACTCCCATCATTCCTAAGCCTCGGCCTAAGCCAAAGCCTTTAGTTGAGTAAAATGGCTGAAATAAATTATTTTTAGTTTCTTGGGTCATACCAATACCATCATCAACAATATTTATAACACAATGATTATTGAGTTTTTTTGCAATAATTTTAATTATTCCGTTTTTAGGTATAGCTTCAATAGCATTTTTTATCAAATTATAGAAAACGGATCTTAATTCTCCAATATTTCCATATATTTTTAAGTTTTTTTGATAATTTTTTTCAATTTTTATTTCAAAACCATCTTTTTCTTTTTCTCCTTTCCATAATGGCCTTGTTTGAGAAATTACTTCATTTAATATTTCATCTATTTTAATAATTTTAAAATTACTATTATCTTGTTTTTTATCACCTAATCTCTGCAGTGATTTTACTCTTTCTGATGTATCATTTGTAATGGATTCCATAATATCTAGGTGTTTTTTTATTTCCTTTGTAATACTCATTAGTTTTAACAATTCAATATTACTAGAAAGGGCTTGTAGTGAGTTATTAAAGTCGTGAGCAATTGCACTAGCCATTTCACCTATAGTTTTTAGTAATTGATTATTTAGTATGGTTTGTTCTAATTTTTTTCTTTCAGTGATGTCAGTTGCAAATCCAATAAATTTTTCTAAATCTCCATTTTTATTAAAAATACCAGAAACATGCATTTCAATAGGAATAATTGTTCCATCTTTTTTGATGTATTCTTTTTCGTAGATAATTGACTTTTTAGTAATAGCAAGTTCTTTTAGTTTTTTTTCCTCAAGTTTATACCACTTAGGTGGAGTAAGTTTAAACCAGTTTATTGTTTCTAATTCTTTTTTTGAGTAACCTAGCAAATTTATTGCTGCTTGATTAAAATTAGATACTTTACCGTTTAAATACCCTATTGCTATTGCTGTAGGAGCGTTTCTCACAATATTTGCTAATTCTTGTTCATTAAGTAAAACTTTTTTTAATTTATTTTCTATTTTAACTCTTTGGCTTATATCTCTTGTAATCGCTAATGTATATGGGATTCCTTTTATTACAATTATTTGAGCAGAGAGTAGTCCTCTTTTAATCTTTCCACTTTTAGATCTAAAATCTGCTTCTATGTTTTCGATATGGCCGTATTTTTTTAATGGAATAATTAACTTATCTCTATCTTTTATATTGACCCAAATATTTAATTCAGTAGTTGTTTTGCCCATTACTTCTTCGGGTTCATATTCTAAAATATCTGAAAAACCTTGATTTACTTCTAGATATTCTCCATTTAAATCACTTATTGTAATTGCATCATGGTTATTTTTAAAAGCGATTTTATATCTTTCTTCTGATTCATCAATATTTTCTATTATTGTTTTTTCATCATTTTTCATGATTAATACTTAAAAATTCATCAAAATACTAACTTTTATTTTATATAAAGTCAATTTTTCTTTTTTTAGGGCATTACAAACGAATAAATCCGTTTTACATGCAAAATTTAGCTAAAATCTAAATTTTATAACTAAGTTTACATATAAAAATGTTAAATAAATAAACATCATTTTTAAAACACTGTAATAAAAACCTACGGATGTGGGCCACATCCGTAGTGGTGGAGATAATTAAATTAAAGTATTATTATCGTCTCCGCTTATGCTTGTTAATAAATCAATTTCACTTTCTTTTGCTAATTCTTCAAATAATGCAGGGTTTAATTGTTTTGCATATTTAAATAAATCATTACTCTCTTTTTCAAGATTATACCTTTTAAGTAGAAGTGCTGAATCAAACAATTTATATGTATTGGGATCAGATTTTTTTATGATATTTAAATGTATTGCTTTCCATGAAGATGCTGTATTTAGTTTTTTATGAATAATATATCTTAGTGCTTTAACTTTTATTGAGTTATATGTAACTTCCATTTCTTTTTTTATGTAATCTCTAGCTGATTCTAGGTTGTTGTTGTCTAGGGATATTAATGCTAATGAGTAGTTTAGTGTAGGAAGTAAATCATTGAGCCTATGTATTTGTTTAAATCTTTTAGATGCTTGTTCTATTTCTTTTTTTTGATATAACAATTTCGCTTCTGTAATATTTACCATTAATAAAACATTTAGATATTCCGGTTCAATTGTTTCTTTATTTATTGTATCTAAGGATATGTCTCCTAGTATAGATTTCACTTTATGAATCATTGAAAATGCTTTGTTATAATTTTTAATAAATCCGAATGTTCTAGCCATGTTTAACCTAGGGGCAAACCATTCTTCGTTATAGCTAACTGATTGCTTAAAGTAAAATAGTGCCTTTTCAAATTTATGTTGTTTTATAAACCTTATACCTAGAAAATTATAGGTTGTTGATAAGCCATTTAATGCTGTTTCATATTCAGGATTAATTTGTAAAGCTTTTATGAAATAATTTGCAGAATCAATTAAATCTCCTTCTAGCATACTTAAGTTAGCATATGAGGTATAAACTTCGTATGATTCGGAGTTGTTTTTTAAGGCAAGTTCTAGATATATTTTAGCTTGTTTAAAGTTTTCTGTTTTATAGTAAATTATGTTTGCAAGACCTATTAGGGTATAAATATGATTAGGGTCGTATTCAAGAGCTTTTCTTAATAATGTTTCTGATTCTTCTGTTTTCCCTTTTTCTATGTATAAGGCTGCTAAATTATATAAGATATTACTTTCATTTGGAAATTGTTCATTAGCTTTTTCAAACAACTCCAAGGCTTTATCTATTTCATTATTATAAATTGCTTCATTTCCTTTGGTGATAATTGATTCTTTTGCATAATTTTTTAATGATATGATATTATCCAAATAGTTCTCCAAAAGCTTAAAACAACTTATGTGAGTATACAAAAATATAGAAAAAAATCAATTTTTTGACTTATGAGAGCTTAATTTTTATATTTTTTATAAATAAATAAGGAGCTTGTAAAAAATATTCTTGAAATTATCGTGTATTTAATATATAAAAAGAAAGTGGGTCCTGATAGCTCAGTGGATAGAGCATTGGTCTCCGAAACCATGTGCGCAGGTTCAACTCCTGCTCAGGACATATTTAATTAATGACAAATTATTAATTATGTGCTTTAACTCCAAATTTTTATGTTTTTAGGTGGAAAAATGAGATTAGTTATTGAACTTCAACCAGTATCAGATAGAAATCAATTATCGGATACTATTCAGTTTATGATACCCAAGTTAATAAAGTTTATTATTTCTAGAAGTAAAAATGAAAAGGCTAGTGTGTATAAGGATAGGAAGATATCAGAATTTTTAAATTATAATTTAAAAATTTCTCCTAAACCTAATATTTACGATAATACGATAATAATTGGTGAGAACTATAAGTTAAATCTTACGATATCTAGTTATTCTAATGAAGTTATTGATATTTTGACAGATTCATTAAATAATTTAAATTATGTATTAATTTTAAATCATAAATTTAAGATTAATAATGTTGAATTACTTGAAATTTCAGACATAGTTACAGATAGAGTAAAGGTAAGACCTCTTTCTCCTATTTTATCAGGAGAAATAAAAGATGGGAGAAATTTCCCTTTTTACTATAAATGGAATGATAATAATTTTTTTAAAGCTATTATTTCACAAATAAAAGACGAGTATAAAAATATTTTTGGGGAAGATACTTCAGAATTAGAATTAAAAATTGAATTTGATAAAGGCTATTTGAAGCATCATACTTCTATTACTCAACTTGTTACTGTTCATAAAAGAACCCAGAAAGCTATTTGGTCTCCAATGTATATCTCTGGTGATAAAAAACTAATAGAGTTTACTCTAGATAGAGGTTTAGGTATTAATAGAGAAATCGGTTATGGAATGATTGAATCGTATACTCCTAAGAAAAGAGAAAAAATTAATTTGAAAAAGAAGATAAATATTGATGAATTACCAGATAATTTTGGGAATTTAATTGAAAATAATCCAATTCCCGAAGATGAGGATACTAGAGGATTATATGACTGAAAGTAAGAATTTTGAAGAGATTTTAGAAGAGTTGAGGAATCTTGTTGAAAACTTAGAATTAGACGAGGTTAGCTTGGAAAGTTCTGTAAAAAACTTTGAAAAGGGAATGGGTTTAATTAAAAAAGCTGAAAATATTTTAACTCAAGCCCAGAAAAAAATAGAAGTGATAGAGCAAAGCCAAAATAACTAAATTTTTTGTAAAATCTCCTAAAATCATCCCTAATCATCCCTAAAAGTAGTTTTTTAAAAGCATATATTAAAAAATACTTGACTTTAACTTGTTTTTATATATAATTGTTGGTCTGTTTGTGTGTTTTATTATACTTAATTTAAAGAGGATAAATGGCTACAATTAACCAACTTATCAGAAAAGAAAGAAAAAAAGCTGTTAAAAAAAGTAAAGTTCCAGCTTTAAAAGCGTGTCCTCAGAAGAAAGGTGTTTGTAGAAGAGTTTATACAGCTACTCCTAAAAAACCTAATTCTGCATTGAGAAAAGTTGCTCGTGTTCGTCTTACAAATGGAATGGAAGTTACTGCTTATATTCCAGGAGAAGGACATAATTTGCAAGAGCATTCAACTGTTCTTATAAGAGGCGGTCGTGTTAAGGATTTACCAGGTGTTAGATATCATGTTATTAGAGGAGTATTAGATACTCAAGGTGTTGATGGAAGAAAACAAGGCCGTTCTAAATATGGAACTAAGAAACCTAAGAAGTAATTTAGAGAGAGGGTGATATGCCAAGAAGAAGAGAAGTACCTAAAAGAGTGATATTACCAGACCCTAAGTATCATGATGTTGTTGTGACAAAATTCATCAATATTATTATGCTAGATGGAAAGAGAAGTATTGCAGAGAAGATTTTTTATGGAGCAATTGATAAAATCGAAGCCAAGTCTAAAGGAAATGGCTTAGAGATTTTTAAAAAAGCTTTAATAAATGTTCGTCCTGAAATAGAAGTTAAATCCAGAAGGGTTGGTGGTGCAACTTATCAGGTGCCAATAGAAGTAAAAGAGAATAGAGCAATGGCTCTTGCTATGAGATGGCTCGTAGGATATTCTCGTAAAAGAAGCGGAAAGACCATGGTTGATAAATTAGCTGCAGAGTTTATGGATGCGGCATCAAGTAAAGGGGCTTCCGTTAAGAAGAAAGATGATACTCATAAGATGGCAGAAGCGAATAAGGCGTTTGCTCATTATAGGTGGTAATGTATGGCGAAAGTTAAGAGACCAAAGCCTATTAAGGATGTTAGAAATATTGGTATGATGGCTCATATTGATGCCGGTAAGACAACTGTCACTGAAAGAGTTTTGTTTTATACTGGTAAATCTCATAAAATAGGTGAGGTTCACGATGGTGCTGCTGAGATGGATTGGATGGTTCAGGAACAAGAAAGAGGAATTACTATTACTTCTGCAGCAACAACATGTTTTTGGAAAGACAAACAGATCAATATTATTGATACTCCAGGTCATGTTGATTTTACCGTTGAGGTAGAAAGATCTTTAAGAGTTTTGGATGGTGCAGTTGCTTTGTTTTGTGCCGTTGCTGGGGTTCAACCACAGTCTGAAACTGTTTGGAGACAAGCAAATAAGTACAATGTTCCTAGGTTGGCATTTGTTAACAAGATGGATAGAGTTGGTGCTGATTTCTTTAGAGTTGCAAAGATGTTGGAGTCAAATCTTGATGCTGAAGGTGTTCCGGTTCAAATTCCTATTGGTGAGGGAGAAGAGTTTCAGGGAGTTGTAGACCTTATAGAGATGAAGGCTTATTATTTTGATGATTCGACTATGGGGCTTGATGTTATTGTTGAGGATATTCCTGAAGAGATGCTTGAGCTAGCTGAAGAGTATAGAGAAAAAATGCTTGAAGCCGCTGCAGAGCAAGATGATGCTTTAATGGATTACTATCTTGAGACAGGCAGTCTGTCAAGAGATCAGATTATTGATGGGTTAAGGAAGGCAATGGCGACAATGAGAGTGACACCTATGCTTTGTGGGACTGCTTTCAAGAATAAAGGTGTTCAACCTTTATTGGATTTGATTGTTGACTTGTTACCTTCGCCATTAGATGTTGGAAGTATAGATGCAATTTCATTAGATGATGGAAGTCCTGTTTCTATTGTTCCTTCTGATGAAGAACCGTTTTCTGGTCTTGCTTTTAAGATTATGACCGATCCTTATGTTGGCCAATTAACATTCTTTAGGGTGTATTCCGGAACAGTGTCTAAAGGTGATACAGTTGTTAATACAAAAACAGGAAAGAAAGAAAGAATTGGTAGGATTTTGAGAATGCATGCAAATAAAAGAGAGGATGTTGAAACTCTTTTTGCAGGTGAAATAGGTGCTCTTGTTGGATTGAAGAATACTACAACTGGTGATACCTTATCTGATGGTGGGCGTTTGGTTCAATTGGAATCAATAGATTTTCCAGATCCTGTTATTTCAATTGCTATTGAACCTAAGACAAAGCAAGACTTAGAGAAGATGTCAATTGCTTTGGGGAAGCTAGCTAAGGAAGATCCTTCCTTTTCTGTTAAAAATGATCCTGATACTGGTCAAACAATTATTTCTGGTATGGGAGAATTGCATTTAGAAATACTCGTTGATAGGCTTTTAAGAGAGTTTAATGTTGATGCAAATATAGGTGCACCTCAGGTTGCATACAGGGAAACAATTCTTAAAGCTGTTAAGCAAGATTCAAAATATGTAAAACAATCTGGTGGGCGTGGGCAGTATGGTCATGTTGTGATTGAGATTTCTCCGCTAGAGCCAGGTGAAGGTTTTAAGTTTGAAAATAAAATTGTTGGTGGTGTTATTCCAAGAGAGTATATTCCTGCAGTTGAAAAGGGAATTGTTGAGGCGATGGATAATGGTATATATGCTGGTTATCCCGTTGTTGATATTAAAGTTTCTTTGGTTTATGGTTCATATCATGATGTTGATTCGAATGAAATGGCATTTAAGATTGCTGGGTCAATGGCAATTAAAGAGGCTGTTCGAAAAGCAAGTCCCGTATTATTAGAACCTATCTTTTCAGTAGAAGTTACTACTCCTGAAGAATTTATGGGTGATGTTATGGGTGATGTGAGTTCTAGAAGAGGAAAGGTTGTTGGAATGGAATCGTTTTCAAGATCTAGGTATCAGATAGTTAAAGCTGAAGTTCCTCTTTCTGAAATGTTTGGTTATGCTACTGATTTAAGGTCTAAGACACAAGGAAGAGCTGAGCCAGTTTATTTGTTTTCTCATTATAGTCAAGTTCCTGCAAGTGTTGCAGAGAAGGTTGTTAAGAATTCTTAAGTGTTTTTTTAAACTATTTAAAAAAATAACTTGATTTTATTTTGAGAATGTTTTAATATGTATGGCTTTTAAAGTTCTTTAGATGGAGCAAAGATGAACAAAAAGATTAGAATTAAATTAAAAGCTTATGATAATAAGTTGTTAGATGCGACTGTTTCTGATATTGTAAGTGTTGCGAAAGAGAAAGGGGCAAGAGTTGTTGGGCCAATTCCTTTACCAACCAAAATTAATAAATATACAATTTTAAGATCTGTATTTGTTAATAAAAAATCTAGAGAGCAGTTTGAAATTCGTACTCATAAAAGATTGATTGATATAATTGTTACTTCTCAGACTGCAGATATTTTTGATAGAATAGATATTTCAGCAGGCGTAGAAATCGCAGTTAAAACTTTCGATTTATAGTGATTGAGGTATATGATGTTGAAAGGAATACTTGGTAAAAAAATAGGTATGACACAGATCTTTACTGAAGATGGTCAGCGTGTTCCAGTTACTGTAGTGGAAGCTGGGCCGTTACATGTTTTGTCGGTATTGAAAGAAAGTGAAGGGAAAGGGCACCCTGTAAATGCTGTTGAGGTTGGGTTTGATGTTGTTAGAGAGATTAATCCTGAGCTTAAAGAGAAATTAGGGGAAGATTTTGATTTATCAAAAGCTCTTAGGTTAAATAAGCCTCGGCTTGGTCATTTAAAAAAGGCAGGTTTTGAGAAGAAGTTTGGTTTTATTAAGCAGATTAAGGTTGATAGCGTTGATGGTTTCACTGTAGGAGAGGTTCTTACTTTAAAGGACTTTGAGTTTTTTATGAAAGTTGATGTTCGTGGAATATCAAAGGGACGAGGTTTTGCTGGTCCTATTAAAAGACATGGGCAAAAGACAGGTAAGCAAACTCATGGTTCTCGTTTTCATAGAAAGCCTGGCTCAATGGGGCCTTCTGCTTGGCCCGCAAGAGTTTTTCCCGGTAAGAAGTTAGCCGGTCAGCTTGGTAATACAGCTGTTACGCTTCGTAATTTAGAGGTGATGAAGGTTGATGTTGAAAGAAACTTGCTTTTAATAAAAGGTGCTATTCCTGGGGCAAATGGTAATTACGTTATTGTTAGTGCTTCTTAGAGGTTTAAGATGAAGTTGGATGTATTTGATTTGAGTAATAATAAGGTTAATGAGTTGGAAGTTAGTGATTCTGTGTTTGGTGCAGAAGTTAAAGAATTCTTGATTCATGATGTTGTTAAAGCTCAGTTAAGATTAAGGAGAAGCGGTACAGCAAAAACAAAAGGTCGTTCAGAAGTTCATGGTACTACTAGAAAGATGTACAAGCAAAAAGGTACAGGTAGTGCTAGGCATGGCTCAAGAAAAGCTCCTTTGTTCCCAAAAGGTGGAACTGTTTTTGGTCCACGAGGTGTTATTGGTAAGTATCGTTTAAACAAGAAAGTAATGAAAGGTGGGTTGGTTTCTGCTCTTTCAATGCTTGTTAAGGAAGGAAAGGTTACTGTTGTTAAGAGCTTAACTCTTGAGAGTTGCAAAACGAAAGCCTTTTCTAGCGTTTTAAATGGTTTTGGTATTCAGAAGGGCTTAGTTGTTCATGATTATGATGAAGATAAAAATGTTTATTTGGCGGGAAGGAATCTAAAAGATATTAAAGTTATTAAGACTGAAGGTGTTAATGTTTTTGATTTGCTGAAATATCAAAATATTTTTATTAGTGAAAGTGCAATTAAATCTCTTGAAGAAAGATTGGCTAAGTAAGGGGTTCAAAATGTTAAATGTTTATGATGTTATTAAGAAACCATTGATTACTGAAAGTACTACATCTTCTGAAAATGAAATGTTGAATAAGTATTATTTTATAGTTAATACAAAAGCTACTAAGGTAGATGTTAAAGATGCTGTTGAGAAGATGTTTTCAGTTGAAGTTGGTTCGGTTAATACAATGTTGTACAGAGGAAAGCCTAAAAGATTTGGTCTTCATTTTTCAAAAAGACAAAACTATAAAAAAGCAGTTGTTACATTGAAACCAAATTTTAAAATTGACTTCTATGCAGAAGAAGATTTAGAAGAAGAGGAGTAGAGGATGGCAATAAAAAGGTATAAACCTACATCAGCAGGGCGAAGAAATATGACTACTCTTCTTTTTAAGGGACAATATCTTAAAAAGAATGGAGAGGTTCTTGAAACTACAAGAAATATGCCTGAAAAGAGTTTGTTGACTACTAAGAAAATTAAAGCTGGTAGGAATTCTGCGGGGCGTATTACAGTTAGATATCAGGGTGGTGGACATAAAAAGCATTATCGTGTTATTGATTTTAAAAGAAATAAACTTAATATCGAAGGTACTGTTAAGTCTATTGAATATGACCCGAACCGTTCAGCTTTTATAGCATTGGTAGTTTATGCTGATGGAGAAAAAAGGTATATATTAGCACCTGATGGATTGGTTGTTGGAAATAAAGTTCTTGCGTCTAATAGTGCTGATATAAAAGTAGGTAATTCACTTGAATTAAACAGTATTCCAGTAGGTGTGTTGGTTCATAATGTTGAGTTACAACCAAGTAAGGGTGGTCAGTTAGCAAGAAGTGCAGGTGTGTACATTCAGTTTCTTGGAAAAGAAGGGAAATTTGCTATCTTGAAAATGCCCTCTGGTGAAATGAGAAGAGTTCTTTTAACTTGTAGGGCTACAATTGGAGTTGTTTCCAATATTGAGCATTCTAATGTTAAAATAGGTAAGGCTGGTCGTAATCGCTGGAAAGGTAAAAGACCAAGTGTTAGAGGTGTCGCTATGAATCCTGTTGACCACCCTCATGGTGGTGGTGAAGGTCGTAGCTCTGGTGGTCGTCATCCTGTTTCTCCTTGGGGAACACCTGCTAAAGGTTACAGAACAAGGAAAAATAAGAGAACGGACAAGTATATTATTAGTCGTAGAAAGAAGTAGGGAGTAGAAGTGGCTAGATCTATTAAAAAAGGACCATTTGTTGATGGGTATCTTCTTGTTAAGGCAGAGAAGGCTCACAGTGGTGAAATAAAAAAACTTATAAAAACTTGGTCTAGAAGATCAACTATCGTTCCTGAGTTTTTAGGTTTAACTATAGCAGTTCATAATGGTAGAAAGTTTATACCAGTTTTTGTGAATGAAAATATGATAGGTCATAAACTTGGTGAGTTTGCTCCAACAAGAACCTATTATGGTTTTGCTGCTGATAAAAAGAAAAAGAGATAGTGGGAGATAACATGGATGCGAAAGCTAAATTAAGATTTTTAAGGATTTCTCCAAGAAAAACCAGATTGGTGGTGGATATGATAAAGGGGAAATCGGTAGGCGAGGCATTAGCTCTTTTAAGATTTTGTAGCAAAGGGGCGGGGCAACCTGTATATAAGTTATTGAATTCAGCTATTACAAATGCAGAGAGTCTGTTTAATGCTGATGTTGATGAACTTTATGTTAAAACAGCTTATGTTAATGAGGGACCAACCCTAAAGAG
Source organism: bacterium (assembly GCA_027064085.1). GTDB lineage: Bacteria > UBP6 > JAFGXH01 > JAFGXH01 > JAFGXH01 > JAMOQH01. The sequence goes on from JAMOQH010000120.1 coordinate 13,915, forward strand.
ATATAAGCCAGCTGCAATGGGAAGAGCATCAAGAATTAGAAAAAGAACAAGTCATGTTACTATTATAGTTTCAAACGAATAGGGAGGATATTTTGGGTCAAAAGGTAAATCCTATAAGTTTTCGTTTGCCAGTGAATAAAGATTGGCGTTCTAAATGGTTTAAAGATGATAAATCATACGTTGAGCTTTTACATAAGGACATTAAGATTAGAGAATATGTAAAAGAAAATAGAAAGAACTCTGGCATTTCTAGAATTGATATTGAGAGGATAGGTGATAAGAAGGTAAATGTAATTGTTTACACATCTAAAATGGGTCTCTTTATTGGTGCTAGAGGCGAAAATAAAGATAAACTTACTGCTGGGATATATAAAGATCTTGGTGAAAAAGTTGCTGTAAGACCAGTTGAGGTTAAGAGGCCTCAAGTTAGTGCACAGTTAATTTCTGAGAATGTTGCAATGCAACTCAATAAAAGAGTTTCTTTTAGAAGAGCTATGAAAAGAGCTATACAAGAAGCAATGAAGAATGGGGCAAAAGGTGTTAAGATTTTTTGTGCTGGTCGTTTGGGTGGTGCAGAGATGGCTAGAACAGAATGGTATAGAGAGGGAAGAGTTCCTTTACATACTCTAAGAGCAAATATAGATTATGGCTTTTCAGAGGCATTAACAACTTATGGTTTGATTGGGGTTAAAACACTCGTTTATATGGGTGATAAATAGGAGTTTAAAATGTTAAGTCCTAAGAAGGTAAAACATAGAAAGACTTTTACGGGTCGAATTAAAGGTTATGCTTATAGAGGTAATGAAGTTAGTTTTGGAGATTTCGGTTTAAAGTCTTTGGAGCATGGTTGGATAAGTGCAAGACAAATTGAAGCTGCTCGTGTTGCTTTAAATCGTTATATTAAAAGAGGTGGTAAAGTTTGGATTAGAGTTTTTCCAGATAAGTCTTTAACCAAAAAACCTGCTGAAACACGTCAGGGTAAAGGTAAAGGTGCTCCAGATTCATGGGTTGCTGTTGTTAAACCAGGAACTGTTATTTATGAAGTTGAAGGTGTAACTGTTGAGCAAGCAAAAGAAGCTTTTAGATTGGCTGCTCATAAGTTACCCATCAAAACTAAATTTGTTGAAAGAGATTAGAGGTTCCAATGGAAATAAAAGAGTTAAGAAATAAGAGTTTAGAAGAGTTGTTTACTTTAGAAAAGGAAACAAGAGAAGAACTCTTTAAGGTTCGCATGCAACATTATTCAGGTCAGTTACTAGATCCTTCCAAGGTTGGTAAGTTGAAAAAAAATGTTGCTAGAATTTTAACCGTTATTTCTGAAGTATCAGAATAAGGGCTGAGGTTGATCATGATGAAACAAACAAAAAGAAAAATTTTACAAGGTGTAGTAATTAGTGACAGAATGGATAAGACTGTTACTGTGGAAATAAATACTTTAGTTTTACATAAAAAATATAAAAAATATGTAAAAAGGAGAGTACGTTATAAAGCACATGATGAAAAAAATCTTTGTAAAATAGGTAATAAGGTAGTGATAGAGGCAACTAGACCATTAAGTAAAACAAAGAGATGGAGAGTTGTGAGTATTGTTGATCCAGTAGTAGCATAAGGAGTATTAGATGATACAAATGCAATCAATATTAAAGGTAGCTGATAACTCTGGTGGTAAGAGGGTTCAGTGTATCAAGGTGTTAGGTGGATCTAAGAAAAGATTTGCAACAGTTGGGGATATTATTAAAATTAGTATTAAAGAAGCTTTACCTAATGCGAAAGTGCAAAAAGGTAATGTTTATAGTGCTGTAATTGTAAGAACTAGAAAAGAAGTTGCAAGAAAAGATGGTTCTTTTATTAAATTTAATGATAATTCAGTTGTAATCTTGAATGCCGCTTATGAGCCAATTGCTACTCGTATTTTTGGACCAGTGGCTAGAGAGCTTAGAGGTAAGAATTTTATGAAAATAGTTTCCTTAGCTCCAGAAGTACTGTAGTGGGAGAATAAGAGATGAGTGTTAAAAAGGCTAGTAAAAATAAATTAAGGCTTAAAACAGGAGATAAGGTTATCGTTATTTCTGGTAAAGATAAAGGGAAAATTGGTAATATAGTTAAAGTATTTACTGCAACTAGAAAAGTTTTAGTGGAAGATGTAAATCTTAAAACAAAACATAAAAAAGTAGATACTAATACACAAGAAGGTGGGATTGTTAAAATTGAAGCACCTATACATATTTCAAATGTAATGTATTATTGTGAATCACTTGGTAAAGGGTCTCGTATTGGGTATAGAGTTAATAACGATCAAATGAAAGTTAGGTACTGTAAGAAGTCTGGTGAAGAGATTGAAGAGAATACTAAGTAAATAGGAGATAGTGAATGTATCAAACATTAAAATTGTATAATGAGGTTTCTCTACCTGAGTTAACTAAGAAATTTGAATACAAGAACCCTATGCAAATGCCTAAACTTGTTAAAATCAGTTTAAATATGGGGCTTGGTGATGCCATACAAAATGGTAAGCTTTTAGAGCAAGCCGTGGAGCAAATGTCAAATATTGCTACTCAAAAAGCGGTTATAACAAGAGCTAAAAAATCTATTAACCAATTTAAAGTGAGAGAAGGTCAGGCTATAGGTTGTAGGGTAACTCTTCGTAAAGATAAAATGTGGAATTTCTTGGATAAGCTTTTTGGTGTAGCATTGCCTCGTGTTCGTGACTTTAAGGGTATTTCTTTTAAAGGATTTGATGGTAGAGGGAACTATACTTTCGGTATTAGAGAACAAATAATATTTCCTGAGGTGGACTATGATAAGATTGATAAAGTCTTGGGTATGAATATTACTATTGTTACTACTGCAAATACAGATGAAGAAGCAAGAGAGTTACTAAGAACTCTTGGTGCACCTTTTAAACAAAATGAAACTGGAGGAAAAGTTGGCTAAGAAAGCATTAAGACATAAGGCTACACTCAAACCTAAATTTAAGGTTAGAACTTATAATAGATGTCCTGTATGTGGACGTAGTCGTGGTTTTATGAGAAAATTTGGAATGTGCAGAATATGTTTTCGTAATTTTGCATCAAAGGGTGAATTACCAGGAGTAACAAAGTCAAGCTGGTAAAATTATTTTTTATTGACAAATAAGTTGGAATTGTATATAATACAAGGCCTTGTTATTGTAGGAGTGTATAATGTATGTAAATGACCCAGTTGGCGATTTACTAACAAGAATTCGTAATGCTCATATGGCTAAACACAGTTCCTTAAGTGTATCTGCTTCAAAGATGAAAGAAAGAGTATTATCTGTTCTTTTAGATGAAGGATTTATTGCATCTTATGAATTGGATAAGAGTAATAAGTTCGATGAAATAAAAGTTGAATTGAAATATAATTCTAAAACGGGAGATCCTGTTATTTCAGAAATAAAGAGGATCTCGAAACCAGGAAGGAAGATGTATGTTAGTGCTGCAGAACTTCAACCATTTAAAAATGGATTTGGAGTGTATGTTTTGACTACATCTAAAGGTGTAATTACAGATAGAAAAGCTAAAGAATTAAATGTTGGTGGCGAATTAATCTGTTCAATTTGGTAAAGCTGTTTTAGTTAAGGAGTTTTAAGTGTCTAGAATTGGAAAAAACCCTGTTATATTACCTGCGGGTGTTAGTGTTAGCATCAATGGCAGTCTTATTTCTGTAAAAGGGGGATTAGGTGAATTAACCTATACTAAAAGAGATGAAGTTAATGTAAGTCTTGAAGGTGAGTCTGTTGTGTTTTCTATTGAAAATCCAGAATTTTCTTCTTATTGGGGCTTAACTAGGACTTTGGTCGCAAATATGGTTGAAGGAGTTTCAAAGGGTTACTCTAAAACTCTAGAAGTGATAGGTACTGGTTATAAGATAACTCAAAAAGGCAAGTATCTTGTTTTCTTTCTTGGTCATTCACATGATATTTGGTATGAAGTTCCAGAGGGGCTTACTGCTGAAATTAAAGATAATAAAGTAACTATAAAAGGATATGATAAGCAGAAGGTTGGTCAAGCTGCTGCTGTTATTCGTTCTTTTAGAAAACCTGAACCTTATAAAGGTAAGGGAGTTAGGTATCTTGGTGAAGTTATTAAGAGAAAAGCTGGTAAAAGCGGTAAATAATAGGTATTAAAATGAGAGATAAGAAAGTATTAAGAGCTAAGAGAAAAAGAAGTATCAGAAAGAAGATATTTGGATCTGTTGAAAGACCTCGTTTAACTGTCTTCAAGAGTTCTAAGCATATTTATGCTCAATTGATTAATGATGAGACAGGTGTTACTTTGGCAAGTGCTTCAACTCTTTCTGCTTCAATTAAATCAAGTATTGATGGTAAGTCTAAATCTGAGAAAGCTGCAGTTGTTGGTAAGCTTATTGCTGAATTAGCTATTAAAAAAGACTTTAAAAAAGTTGTTTATGATAGAAATGGATATGTTTTTCATGGTAGAATTAAGGTTTTAGCTGATGCTGCTCGTGAAAGCGGATTGGAGTTTTAGGAGATATCAGTGGATAGAAGAGTATTAAATTATAACATACCTGAAGATGATTTGAGAGATAAGGTTGTATATGTTAATCGTACAGCTAAAGTTGTTAAGGGTGGACGTCGTTTTGGTTTTGCTGCACTTGTTGTTGTTGGTGATGGAAATGGTCATGTTGGCTATGGTCTAGGTAAAGCAAAAGAGGTTATTGAAGCTATTCGTAAAGGGAAAGAAGCTGCAAAGAAAAATATTGTAGAAGTTCCTTTAAACGATAGGACTATACCTCATGATATCGTTGTTAAATATGGTGCAGCAAAAATTTTGATGAAGCCTGCTCCAGAAGGACATGGTGTTATTGCAGGATCAACAGTTCGTGCCGTAATGGAAGTTGCAGGTGTTGATAATATTGTTACTAAATTATTAGGAACTACTAATCCTCATAATGTTGTTAAGGCTGTGTTTAAAGGATTTAACACAATGAAGACAGCGGAGGAGTTTGCTCAAGAGCGTGGCAAAGATGTTTCTTATTATAGTAAATAGAAGAGGTGTTTCATGAATAAATTAAAGATAACACTTAAAAAAAGTCGAATTGGTGTAAAGCATAAGCATCTTGCTATTCTTGATGGATTAGGGTTAAGAAAAGTTGGAAAGACTGTTATTAAGGATAATGATCCTCGTATTAGGGGAATGGTAAAAAAGGTTCTTTATTTGTTGGATCTTCAAGAAATAAATGATTAATAGAGGTCTGTAAAATGAAATTATCAGAATTAAAGCCTATTCAAAAGGCTAAAAATATTAAAAGATTAGGAAGAGGACATGGTTCTGGACTTGGTAAAACCTCAGGAAAAGGACATAAGGGAATGAATGCAAGAAGTGGTGGTGGTGTAAGACCTGGTTTTGAAGGTGGTCAAATGCCTTTACAGAGAAGACTTCCTAAAATAGGTTTCTATAATAAATTTGCGACACCTGTTACTGTTATTAAAGCATCTGTTTTAAATTCTTTTAATGACGGTGATGTTGTTAGTCATCAAACTCTCATTGAAAAAAACTTAATTAAGTTTAATAGAGCATTATTTAAAAGATTGTTTAGGAATTTAGATTCTAATGATTGGAGTCAACTTACTGAAAGACAGTTTAATTGGATGTATAAGAAATATCCTATTAAACTTATTTCTGATGCTACTGTAGTTGAAAAGAAATTAACATTAAAGTTAAATTATGTTTCTAAGTCTGTTGTTAAAATGGTTGAAGAAAAAAATGGAATTATTGAGTTAATTAAAACTAGAACTACTGGTAAAACTATCAAGAACTTGCGCGATACTAAGAATAATTAGAGGTTAGAGTGTTAACTAGATTTTTAGAATATTTTAAGGTAAGAGAGTTAAGAGTTAGGATTTTTATAACGATTGCTCTTTTAGCTGCTTATCGTTTCGGTATATATATTACTACTCCTGGTACAAATAGGCATGTTATGGAGAAAGTATTACAAGAGCAATCTCAAGGAACATTTTTTGGAATGTTTAACTTGTTTTCTGGTGGTGCTTTTAAGAACTTATCCATTTTTGCACTTGGTATTATGCCTTACATTTCAGCTTCAATTATTATTTCTTTACTGGTGGTTGTTATTAAGCCTCTTGAAAGAATGCAAAAAGAAGAAGGAGAGCAAGGTAGGCAAAAAATTACACAATATACTCGTTATGGGGCAGTATTGTTAAGCGTTGTTCAAAGTATTGGTATCTCATATTACTTAGAATCACTTAAATATTATGGTGAAACTATTCAATATGTAGTTTCTCCTGATATAGATAAGTGGGTTTTTAGATTTACAACCATGGTTACTTTAACTGGTGGAGCTGTATTGTTAATGTGGCTTGGAGAAAAAATAACTGAATTTGGTGTAGGTAATGGAATTTCCTTGATTATTTTTGCAGGGATTATTGTTAATTTACCAGATGCAATTATACAAACTGTAGTAAAGGTTAGGCAAGGTAAAGAGGGCGGTTTAGAGCCATTTGATGTGATTACCTTACTTGTTATTATGGCTGTGGTTATATCCTTTATTGTATTTTTTGAAACAGCATATAGAAAATTAAAGGTTCAGTATAGTAAACAAAGAGTTGGTGATGCTGGTGGTGTGATCCAAGAATCAAGTGTTTTACCTTTAAAAGTAAATGTTTCTGGTGTTATTCCTCCAATTTTTGCTTCTTCATTATTGATGTTTCCTGCAACTTTAGCAGGTTTCTCACATAATAATATTGTTGGTAAGATTGTAGCTTTTTTCCAGTTTGGTACTTGGGGATATGATATAACTTATATTGTGCTAATTGTATTCTTTACATATTTTTATACTGCAATACAGTTTAATTCAAAAGATATGGCTGAAAATTTACAAAAATCAGGCGGAGCAATTCCGGGTGCTAGACCAGGGGAAGAAACTATTAGTTATTTAGATGCAGTTGTTAATAGGTTGACATTTGCTGCTGCTATTTATTTAGTTGCTGTTAGTTTATTGCCTGCTATTTTAATTAAGTATTATGAAGTTCCTTTTTACTTTGGTGGAACATCTTTATTAATTGTTGTTGGTGTTGCATTAGATACTATTAATCAAATGGATTCTTATGTTATAAGTGGACAATATGATAGCTTGTCTAGTAATGATAGCTCTACTTCTAAAATAAGATCTAGAAGATATGAGGGGTAGGGGATGTATTTAATTCTTTTAGGTGCTCCTGGTGTAGGCAAAGGAACTCAATCTAAATATTTAGTTGAAAGTAAAGGATTTATCCAGTTATCAACAGGTGATATTTTAAGAGCGGAAGTTAAAGCCAAAACGGATTTAGGTATTGTTGCTAAAGAGTGTATGGATAAAGGAACATTGGTTTCTGATGATATTGTTTTAAATATGATAAAAAATAAACTTATTGAAATTTCTGATAATGTTATTTTTGATGGTTTTCCAAGAACTTTAATTCAAGCTGAAAAATTTGTTGATATATTAAAAGATTTAAATAAGAAAATTGATAAGGTTATTAATATTGCCTTAGATGATTCAATTATTGAAGACAGATTAGCAGGAAGACTTGTTTGTAAGTCATGTGGAAAATCTTATCATAAGATTTTCTTTAAACCTAGAAAGGCTGGTGTTTGTGATGATTGTGGTGGAGTTCTTTATCAGAGATCTGATGATAACTTAGAAAGTGTAAGGAACAGATTAGAGGTTTACCATTCAACAACTAAACCGTTAATTAATTATTATGATAAAAATGGGATTTTATATAATCTTGATGGAAATAAAGAATCTCTAGAATTATTTAATGATATAGTTAATGTGTTAGAGGAGGATATATAATGGCTAAAGGCGATCATATTGAAATGGAAGGAGTTGTTGTAGAGCCATTACCAAATGCAATGTTTAAGGTAGAACTTGATAATGGACATAGAATTCTTGCTCATATTTCTGGAAAAATGAGAATGAATTTTATAAGAATTTTGCCTGGTGATAAAGTTATTGTAGAAATTTCACCATATGACTTAACTAAAGGCAGAATTATATATAGAACTAAAAATCAAACTAAAGGTGGTAAAAGATGAAAGTAAGAGCATCTGTAAAAAAAATGTGTGACAAATGTAAAGTTGTCAAAAGAAAAGGTGTTGTAAGGATAATTTGTGAAAATCCAAGACATAAACAGAGACAAGGTTAAGGAGGGTTACTTTGGCTAGATTATTTGGGGTAGATTTACCTAAAAATAAGAGAATGGAGATTGCGTTAACCTATATTTATGGTATTGGAAAATCTTTATCTCAAGAAATTTTGAAGAAGGCTGATATTGACTTAAATTTGAAGACAGATAGCTTATCTGATCAAGATATAAGAAAATTAAGAGATATCATTGAAAATAACTATGTTGTTGAAGGTGAACTTAGAAAAGAAGTTTCCATGAATATTAAAAGATTAATGGATCTTAATGTTTATAGAGGAATTCGCCATAAGAGACATTTACCAGTTCGAGGTCAAAGAACTTCTACTAATGCTAGAACAAGAAAAGGGCCGAGAAAAACTGTTGTTAAGAAGAAAAAGTAGTGGAGGATTAAAAGATGGCTAAAAGGACACGTAAAGTTAGTAAAAAAAGAGTTAGAAAGAATATCCAAAGTGGTATTGCTCATATTCAAGCTACTTTTAATAATACAATTATAACAATATCTGATGTTAGTGGTAATGTTATAGCATGGTCTAGTGCAGGTGTACAGGGATTTAAAGGTTCTCGTAAGAACACTCCTTTTGCTGCTCAATTAGCTGCTGCAGATGCTGCGAAAAAAGCTAAAGAACATGGACTAAAGTCTATTACAATTTATGTAAAGGGACCCGGTTCAGGAAGAGAGTCTGCAATTAGAGGAGTTGCATCTGAGGGATATAAGGTAACAATGCTAAAAGATGTTACCCCTATTCCACATAATGGATGTAAATCAAGAAAAAGGAGAAGGGTCTAATATAGGAGCTTTAAATGAAGGATTGGGATAGAAGATCTCTAGAAATACCTATTAAGTTAGAGTATGATAAAAAATATGAAGATGACCTCTATTATGGGAAGTTTGTTTACGCTCCTTTGGAAAAAGGATATGGAGTGACTATTGGTAATGCTTTAAGAAGAGTATTATTATCTTCTTTAAGAGGGAGTGCAGTTTCTGCAATAAAAGTTGAAGGTGCTCAACATGAGTTTTCAACAATTAATGGTGTTGTTGAAGATGTCACTTATGTAATATTAAATATAAAAGAAGTGAAATTTAATTATCATGAAGATAGACCATTATTTTTATCCTTGATTGTAGATGGTTATCAAGATAAAGAAAGAGTAATTAGAGCTTCTGATATTGAATTGCCTGGCCAAGTGACTATAATGAATCCAGACCATAAGATTGCAACTTTGGCACCAGGTGGACAGTTAAATCTTGAAATGTATTTGACTATGGGTAAGGGCTATGTTCCTGCTGATGAAAATAAAGCTAATGATAATTTATTTGATGATACATTTATTGCAATTGATGCAGTTTATTCGCCAATAAAAAAAGTTAATTTTACTGTCAGAAATGCAAGAAAAGGAACTAGAACAGACTATGATAAGCTAATTATTGAAGTTTGGACAGATGGTACAATACTACCAGTTGATGCAATTGGAAAATCTGCTAAGGTTTTAGTTGAATTTCTAAATCCTTTCATTAATTTTGAAGAAGAAGATGATGATGAAATAGTTTTAGACCTTAGTGTTGATGAAAATAAGGATGATGAAGTAAACGAAGCTGTTTATAGGCATCTTGACGAGTTGGAACTTTCTTTTAGGTCTGCGAATTGTCTTAAAAAAGCAAATATAAGATACATTGGAGAATTAGTTCAGAAATCAGAAAATGAACTACTTAAAATTAAGAATTTTGGTCGTAAGTCTCTTATGGAGATTAGAGAAATTGTTGATGATTTAGGTCTTGAATTAGGTAAAAACTACGGATTTAAGATTGAAGATGCTGAAAAATTTAAAAAGTAATAGAGGGTGAAATGAGACATCTACATAAAGGAAGAAAATTAAATAAAACTGCTACTCATAGAAGGGCAATGTTTAACAATATGTTAGTTTCTCTTATAAAAGAAGAATCAATACATACTACTGATGCAAAAGCGAAGGAATTAAGAGGTTTAATTGACAAAATGATTACTTATGCAAAGAAAAACACTAATGCAACAGTAAGACAAGCAAAGAAATATATCAAAGATAAAGAAGCTTTCAAAAAGTTATTCAATGAATTTCCTAACAGATTTGAGGGAAGAGTATCTGGATATACAAGAATTGTAAAATATAAGAATAGAAAAGGTGATAATGCTCCTATTTCTGTAATTGAATTTGTTGATTATAAAAGACCAACTGCACTAACTGAAGATAGTGATGATGAGGTTGTAGAAGCTAATACTGAAACTGTAGAAGCAACAACAGAAGAAAAAGCAGAATAAATTATTCAGTTTTTTTTGATTTAAGCCATAATAATAGGAGTTTTTCTTGTTGTTATGGCTTTTTTTTTGTTTTTATGAAACTTCAACTACACTCAGTGTATTTTCCGTTTTAAAAAGTAACCAAACAAAGTTTGTTTCTTTTTATTATTATTGGAGGAAACATGGAAAATAATCATAATTTGATAATGAAAATTGAAAAACTTATTGAAGAGATGGCAAATCAACAAAGAATAAAAGTTCAGAATGTGGCTAATGTTATAAATCCAAGGGTTACAAGAGAGGATATTTTAAATCCACAAGATTTTCCCGAATTAAAATTTGACCCTCAGTTTAATTATGAAGATGGTTTACTTTCTGGAATTATTGCTGTTCAGACTGCAATAAGAAGAGAAAAAATAAAAGGAACAGAAAGAATTCTATAAAAGATTTGTTGTGATTTAATTTTCTTGAATAGATATTACATATATCATATAAATAAAGCAGGTTTTGGAGATAAATATAAAAAAGTATCTTATAGTTTTGTTTTTTCTTTCAATAACATATTTACCTCTGAAAAGTATTTTGAAAAATGGATAAAAAGTGTATATAATATTTAGTGCTATCAGAAGAGGAGAGAATAAGTCATCTCTGCATTTGGAATAGGTTTTGAATATTTTTTAAGGGGGAGTATGAAAATTTATAAGTCTAATATTATACCTGTAACATCAGAAAATGAAACAGCAAAATATCTCATTACAGATAAGGATAAAATTATTTATGTTGGAAATAAAATTCCTAGTAAATATAGTCAGGTAGAAATTATTAATCTTGAAAATAAGACTATTGTTCCTGGTTTTTTTGATACTCACACTCATTTTTCTTCATTTGGTTTTTTTATAGATAGTTTATCTGTTTTTACAACTGCAAAATCAATAAAAGAAGTTTTAGATAATATAAAAAAATATGTTAGTGATAATAAAAAGAAATTTTATATTATGTTTGGAGTTTCTCCATTTTCTGTAAAAGAAAATAGATTACCTACAAAAATGGAGCTTGATGCTATAGAAAGTAAAAAACCTATTTTTATTGTTCAATATGATGGACATGCAGCTATAGGTAATTCTGCATTATTAAAAAAAGTTAAAGTATCAAAAGATATTGCTGGTTTTAATAAAGAATTGGGATATTTTTTCCAAGACTCATTCTATAAAGTTGTTAAATCAGTTACTTCAAAAGCTCCTCTTACAGATGCAATAAAAGGAATTAAAAATGGTGCTGATTATGCTGCAAAACAAGGAATTACATCTATTGTTGCTTTACAAGGAGAAGGATTCCCGCTTGATATGGATTTGAGACTAGTAAAGTTTTATTCTAAAAGGTTAAAAATACAAATTATTCCATATTTTCAAACTAGAAGTGTTAAAAAAATTAAAAGAGCTAAACTAAAAACATGGGGTGGATGTTTTGAATGTGCTATTGATGGCTCTTTTGGCTCTCTTGATGCTGCAATGAAAGAACCTTATATGGTAAAAACAGATATAGAAGGTAATAAAGGAAAGATTTTTTATGACTATTCTGAAATAAGCACAATGCTTGAATATGCAAATAAAAATGATATTCAAGTAGCTATTCATGCTATTGGAGATAAAGGAATTGAAGAAGTTGTTAATGTTTTTCAACAATATACAAATGGAGAAAATAAAAATAATCATAGAATTGAACACGCTCTAATTTTAAGTAAAGAGGAAATAAAACGAATTGCAGATAACAAAATTCATATTGCCACACAACCTGCTTTTTTGGGCGATCCCCTTGAACCTATTTCTTTACTCAAAAATATATTAGGAGAAGAACGATTTAGAAGATTTATGCCCCTTAAAGAAATGTTTGATGCTGGAATTGTAGTGAGTGGAGGAAGTGACGCTCCTGTTACAATGCCAAATCCTTTAGCGGGTATGTATAGTGCAATGAATCACCCCGTTTCAGAACAGAGTTTAACAGCATATCAAGCATTACAGATGTTTACAATAAATGGGGCAAAAGGGGTGAGAATGGATAAAATACAGGGGAGTTTAGAAGTCAATAAATTAGCTGATTTTGTTGTTTTAGATAAAAACCCATTGAAAATAGATAAGAAAAATATAAAAAACATTAAAGTTGAGCAAGTATTTAAAAATGGTAAACGAATAGTTTAAAAGACTAATTTTCCTATATAAAATCCTAAAACTGTTGCGATAAATGATAAAAATAGCATTAAAAAAGCGTATAGCAGTGCATTATAAACAGAATTATTTGTATAATGTGAAAATATTTCATAGGAAAATGTAGAATATGTTGTAAACGCTCCCATAAAGCCTGTTGTTATCATAATTTTTAAACTATCATTTAAATTATTAGATTGTATAAAGAAAGCTAGTAAAAATGAGCCTAAAATATTAATTAATAAGCTACCCGTTAAAAAAGAATGAAGGAAATATTTTTTAAGAAAGATACCTGCAAAGTATCTGCTACTAGCCCCTAATGCTCCACCAATCATTACATAAATAAAGTTCATCTTTTATCCTATTGAGAAAAAATTAAGTATTTTGTTTTTAAGATTACTTTTTTCTTTGTCCAGTTCTTTTTTTAACTTCTTGTTTTTTACAATTTTTTCATTTTGTAATTTTCTTTGAGTAATCACCTCTGAAATTTTATCAATTAATTTTTTATTCTTCTTCAATATTTCTGAAAAATCACTACTTTTTATAATATAAACCTCAACATCTCCATCAGCTTTAACTCCAGCTGTTGTCTTTTCTCCTGTCATTAATGACATTTCTCCAAAGAAATTTCCTGTTTTTAACTGAGCCACTTTGGCTTCATTAACAATGATTTTTACTGTTCCGGTTTTGATATAAAAGAATTTATCATTTTCAGTGTTTTGCTTCAATATATATTCTGTATCTGCATATCTCTTATATTGGGCGGCATTAATAATTATATCTAATTCATATTCTGTAAGTATTTGTAAAAAATCAATTTTAGTAAAAAAACTTTTGATTTCATTATATTCATCTTCCTTACTAATTCTTTTGTAATCTCTTCTAAATAAATCATATCTTGGTATAGGTATTTCCATACCTTCTCTTTCTAAGGCATAAAAAACTTTTGTTAAAACATTTGATCTTATTTGATAATATTTATAAGCATCTATAATTCTTAATCTGATTTCAAACTCAATAGCAAAATCACCATATTTAACAAAAAAGACCTCCCTGTCAATAATATTTTCAATATCTTTTGTTGCGTTTCTAACAACATTTATTACTTTATTGGGAATATTATCATAAGTAACACCAAAAGGAATAATAGTATAATGTTTAAAGTCTTGAGAAGATAAAACCTTAATAGTGTTACTAGCTAAATCTTTGTTAGGTATAATATAATGTTCATTTTCAAGAGTAATTATTTTAGTATATCTCCAGCTAAACATAACAATTCTACCAATTTTATCATTATATTTTATCCAATCATCTATCTTAATGGTCGCTTCTGTTGATAATATAATTCCTGCAACCATATCACTTAATGTATTTTGTAACGCTAAACCAATTACTGCCGTAAGTACTGCAGATGTTGTAAAAATGGATGCGACAGAAACGCCATTAGCTTTTAAAAGAAACATTATTGCAATGAAAAAAATAATACCCTTTAGTATATCAATAAATATTTTGGGTGTTACCAAAATATTCTTAATTAAAATATCTATAACTAATGTCGCTAATATTCTTGCTGCAAAAAATATAAATATTGTGGTGTAAATAAAATGATAATATGGGTATATTTTATAAGATTCTTTTATCCATTCTAAATTAACTGGTATTTTTAAAATTAAAAATATTATTATAGATACCGTATTAACAAAAGTTGCTTTTACTAATACTTTAGTTTTTAAAATTTTAAAAAAAGATATATTAATAACAAATAGTATAATGCTTGATACAATAGAGGCAGAAATTAAATCTTTAATCATATTCTAATCAAAATAACTTGGAATCATGAAGTCATAAATTTTAAATTGTTCAATTTTTTTGTTTATTTTTTCAAAATTAAATTCATATAAAAATTGGTTAAAACTATATTTTTGATTTAATATTTTTATATAGTTCTTGCTGTATTTGCTCATAAATTTTTTAAATAAATCTTTATCACTTTGTTTTTTCAAAAACTCTATATAACTTAAAATTGTTTTTCCAATTTCTAAATATTTCATCTCTTTAATATAAGAATCCGATTTTGTTTTAAGATATTTTATAAATTTTTTATAAAACTCTACATTATTTAATTCAAGAGTTTCTCTTATAACAAATGGTTCATAATATTGAGCAAAATCATTAATGCTTTTTTCCCTAAAGCTTTCTTTTGTCTTCTCATCAACATTTCCAGCTCTTTTTATTGCATCATCGGTCATACTTCCTAATATCTTTCTAATAACTTCATGTGAAATGGGATTAAGTCTAAATGCTAAACTATAATATTCTATAGGAGTTTTAAATTTTTTTAAGTAATCAAGACCCATTGCTTTTTGTTTATATGGTTCGGATTCAAGTGATATTGCTTTTGCAAAATTTTCTAAAACATTGCCCATTAAAAAATTAATTTCATAAGAATCGGGATATTGATTAAGTAAATACTCTAAATTATATAATGCCTCTCTATATTTTTTATTTTTATTTAATCCTTTTGCTACACAATATCTTAAATCTTTAGAGTTAGGAATCATTTGTAGTCCTTCCTTGCAAATTGTAAATAATTGTTTAAATTTTTTCTGTTCATTATAAATTTTTACTAAATTTAGATATATATCTTCTTTATTACTATAGAATTTTTTAATTTCTAGAGTATATTTTAATGCTTTATTGTAATCTTTAAGATTCAAATATGCATTTGCTAAGAGCTTTTTTGTTAAGAATTTCTTTTTGTCTAGCTTTAAGGCTTTATTTAATGTTTCTATTGCTTCTTTATTATTATTAAAGCTAATTTGTAACTTACCTAATGAATTGTAATAGTAAAAATCATAAGGAGGAGATAAGTGTTTATATATATCATACACTATATCTTTTGCAAAATTAATTTTATATTCTAATGACAATATATTTTCATCTTTTTTTATTGCTTCTTTAAAGAATAAAATACTAGAATTCTTATCATCATTAAGGTAAGTTGTTACAGCTAAAAATAATAACTTATCTTTACCTAATGTTTTATTATTTTTTAGTAAAAAATTCTTTATATTAGAAAACTTAACTTTACCATCTTTTTCCAAGCCTTTTTGTATAAAATAATAGTTGTAATATTTATAGAAGTTTGCTAGTTCGTTATTTTCTAGTTCTTTTGCTTTAAATAATAAAATTAATGATTTAACATATTGTTTATCTGCTGCTAAAAACATTGCTAAATATAGTTTAATATTTGAGCTCTCTGGTTTATTAAGCAAGCTCTCTTTTAGATTAGTTAGAGCATTGTTGTAATTTTTAGTGGCTAGATCATTACTTGCCTTTAGTAAAAAAATTTCATATGATTTATCATCTAATTTGTTTTTTGAAAACAAATTAGATGATAATATTAGTATTGCAATTATTATTATTATTTTCATAACTAAACCTTAATTAAAGATTAAGAAAGCTCTTAACTCATTGCTTATTTCAAGTAATTTATCTTTATTTGAAATAGTAATATATTTAATTTTACCCTCATAGTCTTTTTGTAAAATATCTATGTCAGTTAGCATTTTTATACAATTTTCAAATTTATTTTTATTTATTGATTCTTCATAATGAAAATCAGAAATTCTTTTTCTAGCGGTATTAACAATATTAGATAGAAGGGTTCTATAGTTTTCTCTTTTATTCAATTTGATTAATTCACTAATACAAAATGAATATGCTTCTATAAACGGCATTAATATTGAGAAATAAAATTCGGGATTAAGATTTTTTGTAGCTCTATTTATTGTTATTGTATTATTTTCTTTTTTAAGGATATTTCTTTCAACCATATCTGTTAAAGTTTGTATGAAATTAATTTCATATTTATCATTAGGATTAAATATAAATTCATCTTGAAATATCAAACTTAAAAATTTAGTATTCTTTTTTATATCTACTTTATTTGATGATTTTTTAACTGCAAAAATTAATAATGATTCATTTGTGAAATAGTGTAAAATATTATTTTTATAGTATTCTATATTTGCTCTTTTAGAATTTAAAAGTTCATAAGTTTCAAGTTTTTCATCTATTAATACAATGTGTTTATTAGAAATGAAAAAATCTAATGCTTCTTCAAGTGCAAGGACAGGAGTAACTAATGTTTTTGAAAGAGGAGCTGCTTTTTTACTTAATTCTTTATGTACTGTTAAAAAATTTCCTAAAATATCGCTAAAATCAAACTTTTCTTTACTGTGTTCAGATAATAGTATTGTTCCAAGTATTGAAGATGCTGTAACGATTGATGTTTTATTTATACTATCTAGTATTTGATATGATACTTTATTTAAATGATATGAAATTACTTCTTCATTTGGTTTTTTTTCTGCGATTTTATTTTTTTTAAAATAATCATCTAGTTTTATTGCATTCGAAAATCTTATATAAACTTTACCAAAACGAGATTTTAATAACTTTCTATTACTTAATATTACATTTAAATTTTCTTTTTTCTTTTCTCCACCAGATAATTCATTTACATAAGATTTTTCTTCAATAATTTTTTCATAATTAATTGCAACAGGTAATATTGCAATTTTTTTATTTATATTTTCCCAAAAGGAGTCAAAAAACATTGATAACATCCCTGTTTTAGGTGGAAGCAATTTTCCTGTTCTACTACGAGTGCCTTCAATAAAGAATTCAATACTAAATCTATCTTTTAATAATTTAGAAAGATATTGTTTAAAAATTGTATAGTAAAATTCATCATGCCTAAAGCTTCTTTTTAGGAAAAATGCACCACTTCTTCTAAAAATATATCCCATTGGAAAAAATGCTAAGTTATCTCCTGCTGCAATATGTGGGGGAACAAGTCCTTTTAAGTAAAAAATATATGAAAGAACTAAGTAATCAATATGACTTTTATGAGAAGGAGCAAGTATTACTGTATGTGTTTTGAGTAATTCCTTTAATTTAATAATATCTTCATCTGGAATATCAATTTCACTATATAGTTTTGAAAAGACAAAACTTAAAGTTTTAACAAATTTTTGTATCATTGAAACATGATAATCAGCTGCAATTTTCTTTAAAATTTCTTTTGCTTTTTTTTCAGAATCAATTATACTTTTTTTCTTGAGTTTTGCTCTCTTTTTTATTGCATTTTGAATAACAGGCATTTTTATTATTTGCTCTATGTTGATATTTGGTTTTCTTATTGCTGGACCTGTAATAATTTGAACTTCTTTTTCAAGTTTGAATAATATTTTAGCTTCTAAAGATTCTGCTAAATCAATATCAGATTTCTTAGGATTATTTTTTATAAAATCTAATAAATTTATTGGTTCTAAAATTGACGAATAAGCATTTTTATAGTTTTTCATTAATTGATAAGATATTTTTATAAAATTATTAGATTTATTACCTTTTATTAACTTTTTAATGTTTTCAGGAGATTTTTCCAAAATTAATAGTTCTGGAAGAAAAATAATTTCTTTTTTAGTACTTTTTTGATATTTTACAATTTCCAAAAGAGGACTTTCTTTAAAATCAGTATTCCTTAATCCTAAAAACTTTGATTTTCTTAAGAAAATCATTGGTATTTTGTTTTTATCAAGAGTTTCAATTAATTTGTTTTTATTATTTCTCTCAATTTTATCTAAAGTTTTATTAAATAAACTTGTTGGAGTTTCCCATAAAAATGTTTTTAATTCATTTACATAGGATATTTGATTTAATTTTAATGTACTTAAATTGTAATTAACATAAAGGTATTCTATAAAATCAACATTTTTAGCGATAAATACAGTTATTTTATTATTATCTTGATTTTCTTTTATTATATTTAAGTAATCATTTGTTTTATTTATTTTAGAAAGGTAATTATTGAAAAAACTATCTAAAATAAAACCATGTTTAAATTCTTTACTCATCTTTTACCCACAAAAAGCGTTTTACGAAAAATAATGTTTCTAAAAATATCATAAACATAAATACCATTATAAACCAATTTTTTAAAGGAATCAATAAATTATTATTTGCAATTAAATCTAATGCCTTTTTATTTTTGATTATTAGTAAATTTGAACGATTTAGTTGTGAATTATAAGCAATTTTATTATGGTGTTGATAAATTCCTGTTTTTAAATATTTTAAATCGTATTTGAAGTTTTCCAGATTTGATAAATCGGTTAAATAAAATTTATATATATTTAAATTGTCTTCTAATAAATATTTTATTATTGAAATAATTAAAGGAGCATAATTGGTTGATAACGGAAAATTGTTCCAATCTCTATCAACACTTGATGTATAAATAATTAATTTTCCTTTTTTTAATAACTTCTCTGCTATAAATGGAGTTCCATCATTTAAAGAAGCAATTATTTTAATATTCTGTTTAGTTGATAAGTTGAAATATTTATAAACAGGATATGCTGATAGTTGATTCTTAACAAATAAAATATTTTTAAAAAATTTGTAATCATAATTAAAAAAATTAACAAATTTATATTTTTTTGTTTTTTCCATATTTTTAAAATTTCTTAATGAAATTATATCTTTCCAGAAATAATTAAAATTTTTAATATTTGTATTACTACCCAAGGATATAAAAACTGATTTTCCTGATTTTAAGTATTCTGAAATAGCATATTGATTTTCATAATCATCAAAAATATTGTTTAAAAATATAATTAAATCATATTTTTTTATACTCTTACTTGTGATCCATGATTTTTGTGTTAAATTAAATTTATATTTTTCATTACTACTATTTAAGGCATTCTTTAGATAAAAAGATTCATCTTGATATGATATAGTACTTGTTGAGCCATTTACAATTAAAATTTCTTTGGGCTTTATAGTATTTATAATAAAAAACTTGTAATTATCATAATTTAAATTATCAGATTCTAGTTGAAGTTTATATTTCTGTTCATTTGATTGTTTTTTTTCTTTTTTATCTCTTAAAACAGTGAAATTCATCATAATTTCTTTTGATGAATTTGGAGCTAATGTGATTATAGATGAAGATAGTTTATTATTATTTTGATATAAAGTTATTTTTTTAGTTTGCTTATTTGTTGAAGATGATTTTATTAATACTTTAAGTTGGTAACGGTTATATTCAATTCTTTTTATTTTTAATTCTTTTATAAAAAAGTTATCTATATTTTTATGTTTAATTAATGAATATTTTATATTAGATGTATTTTTAGTGTCTTGATAATTTGATACAACAATTACTTTTTTATTTTTAAATTTATTTTTGTTTTTGATAAATTCAGAAATTGTGCTGTATTGGTAGTTATATGTAATTTTAATTTTATTTAGCAGATTATTTAATTGTGAAACAGAAACTATTATATGTTCTTTCCCATTATAAAATATAGAATTGGAATTAGGATTATTCTGAAAAAATGTTCTTATAATTTCTTTAGCATTTTCAAAATCATTTTTTGATTTATCTGTTTTCAAAAGCATTTGATAATTATTATCTAAAACAATCATAGTATTATTATTGCTTTTAAATGAAATTGAATTTTCTTTTTTCTTTATGGAGATATTTGTAATCAAAAAGATTATTGATAGTAAAACCAACAGCCTTAATAAAAATAAGATAAATTCCTTAATTTTTAGTTTTTTTGATATTTTTTTATGTGATTTCAATATAAATATTAAACTTGGAAATTCAACTTCTTTAATGTTTTTTCTTTTTATTAAGTGAAATAGTATCAGGATTCCAATGGAGAGTAAAGAATATAAAAATAAACTATGCTTAAATAAAAACATTTATATACCAAATAAATTTAATATATTTAACTTAATATCTTCATCTGTATTAACAAGTATATATTTCATATTATTTCCTAAAAGCGTTTTTGATATGTTTCCATTATGGCGTTTTAATTCTTCAAGATATATCTTTTTTATTGTTAATGGTTCGGTTACTAAGGTTTTATAGTTTTCCATATCTTTAAATCTAACTATCCCTTTGTAATTAAATTCTAGTTCTGCTCTGGTTAAAGTTTGTATAAAATAGAAGTCATAGTTAAGGGCTTTCATTTTTTTTATTTCTTTAAGCAAATCATCTGTTTCATACATAAAATCTGAAATTATAAAAATAGTACTGTTCTTTGTTTCCTTAATTTCTTGTATTATGGATAATTTTTTAATGATATTAATGTTTTTTTCTTCTTTTATTAGGTTTAACAAAATAGGAAAATCATTTGTTTGTTTTTTAAATCCCGAAAAATCATTATTTGAAACAAGAGATACTCCTGATTTACTTAAAAATATAATATGGCTTAGCACTCCAAATAATAATACTGAATAATCAAATTTGCTAATACTTGTATCTTTAAAATTCATGCTATTGGTAGAATCAACAATAAATATAGCATTACTATTGCTTTCGCTGTGGAATTTTTTAGTGTATAATTTTTCTGTTCTGGCATATTGTTTCCAGTCTATATTTTTTATTGAATCCCCTTCAATGTAGTTGTTATACTGATTAAATTCTATGGATTGTCCATTTTGATTAAATAATAAATCCCCATTTGAAAATAATTTTTTTGATGCTTTTTTTATTAGCTCTTCCTGTGGAATACTTTCTAATATATTATAAATCTTATTTAAATACTTTTCCAAACATTCACCCAAATAATAACTATATATATAATAGTAACTATAAATAGTCAAGTTGATAGCTACTTAAATTTAATATAAAAATACTTCATTGAAATAAGTAAGGAAATAATATATAAGAAATAAGGAAACGGGTTTTCCTGTTTTATTGTAAATGGAGATACAAGTGAAAGAATTTATACCTAAGGTTATTTTCATAGAGCCTGATGCAGACAAATATGAATATGCACAAAAAATATTAAATAAATTTCCTGATGTGGAAAGGCGATATGTTGAAGAATACAATGAAAAAGAGATAGATTTGTTTAATTCCATAGAACATCCGATTACAGTTGGTAAAGAGATTTTACTTTTAAGGAAGTATAAAGGTTCTTTTTTAAAAAAATGTCCTGGCTCAAAAGGGCTTTTATGTTGTAATTATTATGTAATAAATGTTGCTATGAACTGTCATTTTGATTGCACCTACTGTTCATTACAGAATTACTTGAATACACAAGCTATGACCCTTTTTACTAACTTAGATGATATTTTAAATGAAGTAAGTGCTAAAATAAATGCTTATCAAGGAAGAGTTTTTAGAATGGGGACAGGAGAATTAGCTGATTCGTTGGCTATTGATGATATTACTGATTTGTCTAAAATATTAGTTCCGTTTTTTGCTGACAAAAGCAATGCTCTTTTGGAATTAAAAACCAAGTCTAATGTAATAGATAACTTAAAGGATTTAAATCATAATGGAAGAACGGTAATTTCATTTTCAATGAATCCCCAATCAAGAATTGATAGTGATGAATTGGGTACAGCAAGTTTAATTGAAAGGCTTATTGCTGCTAAAACTGTTGAATCATGGGGCTATAAATTAGCTTTTCATTTTGACCCTCTTGTTTACTGTGATACTTTTGAAGACGATTATGCAGAAGTTATAAAATTAATTTTTGAATATGTAAATAAAGATAACATTGAGTGGATTTCACTAGGTGGATTTAGGTTTTCAAAGGAAATAGCAGGAGCAGTAAAAGAGAGATTTCCCAAAAGTGATATGATTTTGGGTGAATTTTGGCTTAGTGATGACAATAAAATGAGATATTACAAGAAAACAAGAAAAAAAATGTATTCTTTTGTAAGGTCTGAAATTATGAAATACCATAAAAAGGCACCTATCTATATGTGTATGGAATCAAAGGATATGTGGGTAGATGTTTTTGGGTATATGCCTCATGTAGAAGAAAATGCAGAGAAATTATTTGATTTTAGGTATTAATTTGTGGGCATTCAACCACAAAATTTGTGTTTTCATGCCTAAAAAGTAACCAAACAAGTTTGTTTCTTTTTCTGTTTTAATATTAAATATAGTATATTAAATAACTAAACTTCATTTTTACCAAATTGTTTAAATTTGGAGATAATTAATATAAAAAAATACTTTATATCATCTAAAATTTTATAAATAACAGGAATTAAAAATAGTGTTAAAAGTGTTGCAAATCCTATT